>NZ_JBIWMX010000010.1:0-107260 GCF_044766925.1 Nocardia sp. NPDC101769
ATCGACCGGGCACTGCTCCACACACGCACCACAGGTCGTGCACGACCACAACACCTCGGGATCGATGATGCCCTCGACATCCTCACCACCGACCAGCGGACGCTCCGCCTCAGCCCCCGCCTTGCCGTTGAGCAGGTAGGGGGCCTTGGCATAGGTGTGGTCGCGCAGCGATGTGATCAACAGCTTGGGCGAGAGCGGCTTGCCGGTGTTCCAGGCTGGGCACTGCGACTGGCAGCGGCCGCACTCGGTGCAGGTCGTGAAGTCCAGCAGGCCTTTCCAGCTGAAATCCTCGATCTTGCCGACGCCGAAGGTGTCGTTGTCCGGGTCCGCGGTCTCCATCTCGATCGGCTTGCCGCCCGACAGCATCGGCTTGGCCGCGCCGAGGGCGACGCCGCCGTCGGCCTCACGCTTGAAGTAGATGTTGAAGAACGCCGCGAAGCGGTGCCACGCCACACCCCAGTCGATATTGCGGCTGACCACCACCACCCACACCAGGGCCGTCATCAGCTTGCAGAAGGCGAAGACCGAGACCGCCGCGGCGCTCGCGGGCAGCAGCTTGGCGATATTCATGCTGACGAAGTCGCTGGCGGCACGGTGTTCTCCGGTGTAGGCGATGACCAGAGCCTTCACTCCGACCATGCTGATGCCCTCGGAAACCACGATGAACTCGACGAAGTAGGCCGCCAGGAAATTCGAGCCGGAGAACCTCGACAGCCGCGCGGGTCGGCGCGGGTGGTTCGCCTGCCGGATGATGACCAGCGCCAGCCCGCCGATGATGGTGCCGAGACCCAGCAACTCGTCGAGGAGGTGGTAGACGAGGGTGTCACCGATCCACGGCCAGGTGAAGGTGGGGCTGAAGATCTGCCCCTGGGCCTGGAAGACGGTGACGAATCCGATCAGGAAGCCGACCATGACGAGCCAGTGCGCCCAGCCGACGGTCCGGAACTTCACCATGCGGGTGTGCGCGGCGAATTCCTTTACCATGGTGCCGAATCGCGGCAGGAACGGCCGGAACCGGTCCGGGGCGGGCTGCCCCAGTCGGATGGTGCGGACCATCCGGCGTATCGCCACTATGAACCCGGCCCACGCGGGGACACCGATCAGTATGGAGATGATGCCCAGCGTCATCTGCAGGGGGCTCATACAGTGCCTTTCACTTACGAAGGGACGCAATATCGTTCGTCGCTCGGCGCATCATAACTCGACCTAAGCTACTCACGGGTAACAGGCACGGCCGACCGCATCGGATTCCGGGAGCGACGGGCATGGACACCCGGATCAATACCGCGCAGTCTGCAAATTTCGGCGAGTCCGCCTGTCAGCAGCACATCGGTTTCCGCCAGCGCACCAATGGTTTCCGCCCCGAGCACCACCATCAGTTGCCGAATCCGAGTGATCCACCCGGTGATGGCGGCGATCAACGCCTCGACTCCCTCCGTCTCGAGGATCGACAGAAAGTGCCCGGACACCCCCACCGCTCGAGCGCCGAGCGCGAGCGCGCGCACGACGTCGAGCGGCGTGCGCACTCCCCCCGAGGCCAGCAGTGTGACCCCGTGCAGCAGCGCCGCATCGGCTCCGTCGATCAGGCAGGCCGGGGTGGACAGGCCCCAGTCGGCGAGCAGGCCGAAGTCGGCTCGCCGCCGCCTGGCATTCTCGATCAGCGCGAAATTCGTTCCGCCATTGCCGGATACGTCGACAATCCGCACGCCCAGGTCGGCCAGCTGGGTGACCGTATCGGCACTGATCCCGAAGCCGACTTCCTTGACGATCACCGGTATACCCAGGGTCTCGGCCAAGCGGGCGATATTGCGCGGCCAGGCCGAGAAGTCCCGATCACCCTCCGGCATCACGATCTCCTGGATCGCGTTGGCGTGCACCTGCAGTGCGTCGGCGTCCAATAGTTCCACCGCCCGGATCGCCATGTCGGGGGTGGCGTTGGCATTGACATTGGCGATGACATACCCGTCCGGATTCTCCTCGCGCAGGACGCGGTAGGTCGCGGCCACCGAGCTGTCCGCCAGATACGCGCTCATCGAGCCCGACGCGATGGCCAGGCCGGTCTCCCGGGCGGCGATGGCCAACCCGCGATTCACCTCCCCGGTGCGGGCGCTGCCGCCGGTCATCGCGTTGATGTACAGGGGCGTCGGCCAGATCGCACCGCCCACCTCGGTGGCCAGCGAGATGGCGTGCTCCGCGGTGCCCCGGAGCGCGTGGTGGACGAAGGCGACCTCGTCGAACGGAGTCGCGCGATGCCCGGCCAGTGACTCGCGATGCTGCGCGACGGCCAGGCGGACGTGATCGTCCTTGCGGCTGGCATAGCTCATCCGATGCTCCCTTTCCTCTGGTGTACCCGCAGATTCAGCGGCTCGATCCCGGCGGCTCGCCAACGCCGCCACAGGATCGGGGCGCGGGCGGGATCGATCAGGGCGATCCCGCAGTCGCCGCCGCCCGCACCCGAGCTCTTCGCCACCGCACCGAGTTCCTCGGCCAGACAGCGCAATCGAGCCAGGTCGGGGCTTTCGATGGCCAGACCGGACAGGGTGGCCAGGCCGCGCAGCAATCGCCCCGCGGTACTCAGCGCGGCCTCGACCGCACGATCGTCGCCGTCGCGGCAGGCCGCCGCGAACCGGTCGACGCAGTGATCGCTGGCGGTGACGAATTCCCGATAGGCCGAACGGCGGTGTCGGACAGCTTGTTTCATCGCCGACACCAGCTCGCCGGACTTCGCCGGTCTGCCGACCCAGCCCACTTCGAGCGAGAGCCCCCGAGGCGGCGGCAGCGACCGTACCGCCAGGTGTTTCCACGGTTGACGGATCAGCGTGGCGAAACTCCGGTCGTCTCGCGCCAGCGCGGCGGTCAGGGCCGCACGATCCGGGGTCCGGTAATACACCCAGCCGCCGCGCGCCGAGGCCGCGACATCACCGCCGGAGCAGTGCGGATCCACCGAGAACACCGACAGCAGAGCCAGTTTCAGCTCCATGTCCGGATTCAGCGACAGCCCGTATGCCCGGGCGGCGGCCCGGACCACCGCCACGGTCACCGCGCCGGAGGAGCCCAGCCCGTATTTGCGGCCCGTTCCGGGATCGTCCAGCTGGGAGTCGATATCGAGGGCGAATCCCGTCGGCTCGTGCTCCGACTCGGCGGCATAGCGATCGACGACCTCCAGGGCGGCCAGCACATGGGACAACCCGGCCGCGTCGGCCGTCGTCGCCGAGACCGGCACGAAACCTGTTCCGCGGTGGATGAATTCGATGACACGTCCCGGAGCGTGGCTGGTCGTGATCGTCCGGACCGCCGGGCCCGCCGACGTCGTCCGGGTCAGACGCAGACGCACCTGACGATCGATCCCCACCAGCACGGCCGCGCTGCCCGGCTCCAGGACCGCGTATTCGCCGACGATGTACAGCTTGCCCGGAACCGCGACCGTGATCATCGATGTCCATTGCCGCAGATAACGGCACCGGGTCCGGAAGTGGCGATCACGATCCGCTCGGCCGCACCGACCACTTCGGCGACGGCGGCCGCGACGGCGGCGCTGTCGCGGGAATCGCACAGCACCTTCACATTCGGACCGGCGTCCATCGTGGCCCACGCGCCGATACCCGCGGCGCGCAACTCCTGCACCCGGTCCAGCACCGCGAGGGTGCCGGCCGCGAGATACCGTACGGCGGGCCGAGCACCGAGCATGGTGGCGTGCATCCCGAGGGCGTTCGCCTCCGCGATTTCCCCTACGGTCGCCAGATCGCCCGCCCGCAGGGCCGCGCGCATGCGGTCGAGATGCCGGGCGGACTCCGCCACCCACGGCGGGTAGAACGGCGAGGTGGACACCGTCCGCCGCATCGCTTCCCTACTGGGAACGGCCTTTTCGCGGGTATCGACCAGGGCCACCACCAGCGCCGCATCCATCGGCGGCACGTCGATCGGCTCGGCGAAGCTGCTCAGGTCACCGGCGGCACCGACGCCCTCGCCGCGCCACCACACTACGAAGCCGCCGAAGACCGATCGTGCCGCGCTGCCGGACCCGCGGCGCGCCAGCCGAGACAGCGCGCGCGGGTCCAGGTCCAGTCCGTAGGCGGTCGCGGCGGCCAGCGCCAGGGCGGCGAAACCCGCTGCCGAGGAGGCCAGTCCGGCTCCGGTCGGCACCGTGTTCGCGGTGTCGACCATCGCGTACCGCCGGTCGCCGGACCCCGCGCGCACCAGGTCGAGGAATCGTGCGACCCGCCCGGTGAACGCCTCCGATGCGGGTGCTCCGGCGAGGGTCACGCGGTCGGCGGTCAACTCCGGTCTCGGCTCGACCGTGGTCGTGGTCGGGAATTCCCGCAGGGTCAGCGACAGGCTGGTGGTCATGGGCAGGTGCAGGACTTCGTCCCGCTTACCCCAGTACTTGATCAAGGCGATATTCGGATTTGCAACCGCCGCAATGGAATTCATGTGCGCACCGGCCCCAACGGAACCTCGAGACAGCGCTGGGCGCCCGCCGCGAGCAGGGCCGCGCGCACGGCCGGGGCATCGGTGGTCAGTGCTATGACGCAGCCGCCGAGCCCGCCGCCGGAGAGTTTGGCGCCGAGCGCGCCTCCGGCCAGCGCGGCGGCCACCAGCCCGTCCACGGCCGGGCAGCTGACGCCCAACCGCACCAGAATCCCTTGTGCGGCGGTCATGGCCCGGCCCAATTCGGCGAACCGCCCGAGGCGCAGATCCTCGGCGGCCCCCGTGCTGAGCTGCCCGGCCCGCTCGAGCAGTGCCTCACCCTCCGCCCCGAGCTCGGCCAGTCGCCGACGCACGAGGGCCACCGCCTGGCGGGTGCTCCCGGCGACACCGGTGTCGGCTACCACCAGGACCGCTCGAACCTCGCTGTCCGCCACCGGAAGTGGTCGCACCACCCCGTCCTGGAACCACAGCGGGCCCACCGCGCTGATCACCGTGCGCGCGTCGATGCCGCTGGCGTTGCCGTGTGCCAGCGCTTCGGACTCCTGCACCAGCGTGAAAAGGGTTTCATCGGAGAGCTTTCGATCCGACAGGTCGGCCACCGCCGCGATGATGGCCGCCGCGGTGGCCGCGCTCGAGCCCAGACCCCGCTCGCGCGGGATATCGCTGTCGACGGCTACGGCCAGGTCGGCCTGGGGAACCCGAAGATATCGGCAGACCGCCGCGATGGCCGTCCGCGCCACCGCGGTGTCGTCCGGTCGCGCGGCGTTTCCCCCGGATCGGTGCGCGGTGGCGGTCACTCCCAGATCGGGCACCGGCAGCGAGATCGCCGGACGACCGTACAGCACCACGTGTTCACCGAGCAGGATCAGTTTGGCGGCGGCCCGGCCCGTGCCGAGCAGACCATTGTCCGGCCGTATCGTGTCCATTCTCATGCCGGAATCGGGTGACGCGCCTCGTACATTCGCGAATGCCCGGCGACAGCCCGCAACCGGTACGGTCCGGCGCCGTCGATTTCCAGAGTCTTCGACGAGCCGTCCTCGGGGAGATCGAAATCCCTTATCGCACGGTATCTTTCGTACGAGATCGGCTGACGTCGCGCGATGGCCTCCCGATTGGCGGAGGTCCGCAGCCGCTGCCGGTATCCCGGCACCATCGACAGTCCGAAAAACTCCGCCACACAACCGGATCCGTAGCTCAGCAGCCCGACCGCGCGTCCGCTCAGATCCTCGGCGTGGTCGAGCAGCGACAGCAGGCCCACATACAGCGAGGCGGTATAGCTGTTGCCGATCAGGCGGTTGTAGACGGTGGTGTGGGCGAGATCCGCGTCCAGCCTTTCCTTGTCGACGCCGATGCCGTGGATCTCGAGCAGCCGCGAGTGCGCCTTGTAGGCCATTTTCGTAAAGGGCTGGTGATAGCAGAAGGCCGCGAAGTCATCGATCGTCCGGCCGCCACGGGCTTCGTAGTCTTTCCACGCCTGTTCGGCGGCCTCGATGTACAGCGAGACCGACAGCTTGCCGTCGACCATCGGCGTCGAGCGATAGTTGGGCCGCCAGAAGTCCTGCACATTGGCGGTGTACAGACCCGAACCGGGTTCCAGCACGGCGATGGCCGGGTCCGCCGACACCAGCATGGCGACGGCGGCCGCGCCCTGGGTGGCCTCACCAGCGGAATCGATATCGTATTTCGCGATATCGCTGGTGAGCACCAAAACCTTGTGATCGGGATCGCGATGCACGAGCCCGGCCGCGAACTGCAGCGCCGACGTACCGCCGTAGCACGCCTGCTTCAATTCCACCGCCCGCGTCGAGGACGGTAGTCCGAGCAGATCCTGCACGTAGATCGCGGCGGCCTTGGACTGGTCGATTCCGGTTTCGGTGGCGAGCAGGACGGTGTGAATGTCCCCCGCGTCGTGCTCGGCCAGAATCTGTTTCGCCGCGGCCGCGGCCATTGTGACGATGTCCTCGTCGGTCGCCGGAACGGTCTGCGTCGCCTGTCCCAGACCGAGGGTGTACTTGCCGGGGTCGACGCCGTGGCGCTCCGCCAATTCCCCGAGGTTCAGCGCGTAGTGCCCGGTCGCCAACGCGAGATCGTGAATTCCTATGGGAGACAGCACGTCAATTCTCTCCATCCGATGATGAGCGTTCGAAATCGAGATGCGTCCGCATCAGTTCCCCGGCGTTCGTCTGGGCCGCCATCAGCGATAGCTCGCCGCACAGGACCGATGCCGCGGTCACCACGGCCAGCCGCCGGGCGTTCTCCCCCGCCGGGCGTTCCGCACGGCATCCCAGCCTGGCCAGATTCGCCGCGGCGAAATCCAACCCCCTTCCGTTTCCCACGGTTCCGACAATGACATTCGGCAGTGTGCACGAAAAATAGAGATCGCCGTCGCGGTCCTCGGCGTGCGTGATGCCCTGTGAGCCCTCCACGATATTCGCCGCGTCCTGTCCGGTGGCCAGGTAGACGGCCAGCAACATGTTGGCGTAATGCGCGTTCGCGGTGCGGATTCCGCCCGCCAGACTCGTTCCGATCAAGTTCTTGTGGACATTGAGCGCCGCCACCCGCCGCGCGGTCGTGCGCAGATCGTTCTCCACCACGGCCCGCGGGATCAGCAGTTCGGTCACCACGTTCTTGCCGCGGCCGAGGATGCCGTTGACCGCGGACGCCTTCTTGTCGGTGCAGAGGTTTCCCGACACGGATTCGTAGCGCACGCCGGGGAATACCCGCACGATGTAGGCGAGGAGCGCATCGGCCGCCAGGGTCGCCATATTGTGGCCGGAGGCGTCTCCGGTGGCGAATTCGAATCGCAGGAACAGCAGGTTCCCGGCGATCTGGTGATGGACCTCCAGGAGCTCGGCATAGCGGCTGGATTCGGAGACGATCCGGCGCATGTCGGCCAGCGAGTCCCCGAGCCGACGGACCGTCGCCAGCGCGGTTCCGGCGTCGTCGGCCTCGAGCAGGACCGACCGGGTCATCCGTTCATCGACGAGGGTGGCCACGATGCCGCGTTCACAGCGTCTGGTGACCTTCGCGCCGCGCGCGACCGACGGCCACAGCGGCGATTCGTAAGTGGCCAGCGGTATTTCGACCAGTTCGTCCATCACATTACCAGTGATCTTGGCCGGGCCCACCCAGCGCAGTGGGACTATCGCCGCATCCAACTCGGGCCCGGCGCCGTTAACAGACATTTAATCTCCCACAGCTCCAATCGATTTCATGCCGCTCTGAATCACCGACGAATCACCGTCCAGGACAAGGCAACCTGGTAAGTGTCGACCAACGGAGCACTTCTCTGTGAAGTCAATTCACATGTACCGCAACCAAAGTCGGCCACGGTATTACCGCACATGTCGATCTCCCCAGCAAGCACGGAAGACCGTTATAAAGCTCACCGCGCGCGACGCCCGGCCCACGAGGCGGCGCAGACATGCCCACCTCACCCCAGGAGATCGCCCCACCTGCGGAAATGCTTCGAATCATGCTGTGCAACTGAGACTTTCACGCAGTTGCACACCCCATGGATCCTGTGGATCGACACAGCCGCACGGGTACCCGACCATGGACGGACCACAACGGCACCCGCTCACCTCCGCCCCCCTTGCCGGGTCAGGTACTCTCGGGTAACTTTCGATTGATGATCTTGAAAGGCCAAGGGACACTACGCTTTTGGAGCAGTCCTCGAAATTGAACCGCATCAGAACCTCCTTGGAGATCGCATCACTGGTCACCGTCGGATCGCCCAGATCCGAGGGTGAGGATCATTCACATATCGAAAGGCTGGTCGAGGCCGAGTGGCCTTTGCCACCAATTCTCGTTCATCGGCCGACATTGCGAGTTATCGATGGATTTCACCGCACATTCGCCGCGCGACTGAAGGGATTCACACATATTGATGCATATCTGGTGGACGGTTCCGAGGAGCTCGCGTTCATTGTCGGGGTCCGGGAGAACACGACCCACGGCCTGCCGCTGTCGCTGAGCGATCGGCGTGCGGCTGCGGAGCGCATCATGCGGACACATCCGCACTGGTCGGATCGTTCGATCGCGACCACCGCGGGCCTGTCCGCGAAGACCGTGGCCTCGATCCGGGCCCGCATCGATGAGGATTCACGGTCGACCCACCGCCTGGGCAGCGACGGCCGCCTGCGACCCGTCGACACCAAGTCGGCCCGGCGCACCGCCGCCGAGCTGATCCTGGCCCGTCCCGACGCGTCGCTGCGCAGCATCGCCCAGGAGGTGGGTCTGTCTCCGTCCACCGTTCGCGACGTCCGCACGCGGCTCGAACGCGGGGAGGATCCACTCCTGCATTCGAACGACAGCAAAACGACGCGCATACCCCCGGATTCGGTGAGCAAACCCCCGGAAACTCCCGACCGGACCGCCCTGCTCCCGCTTCCCGACAAACCCGCGAATCTCGGCGCCCTGCTGGCGCTGCTGTCCCGGGACCCCGCATTACGTATGAGTGCCAGTGGCCGCGACCTCCTGCGGTGGCTACATCAGCACGCGGTGCAGGGCAGCGATATCGAGAAGATAGCCGACGCCGCTCTACCCCATACGTGGGAACACATCGTCGAATTCGCGTATCAATGCGCGGTCAACTGGTCGAACATCGCTCGGGATCTGCAAACTCGTATGAGCGCAGTGCCGAAAAACTAGCACTTATCGGAGTAGTCGACATGTCAAAGATCGCAGTCATCACCAGCGGCTTGCAATACGATATCGTCGGAAAGAACCCGGAGCGTCAGGCGGCGATCACCGCGGCGACTCCACATGTGACGGAATTCTTGTCCGCCATGCGGAAGCGCGGTCATCCCATTTTTCACCTGCAGCTCCTCAACACACCCGACGACCCCCTCGCGGAGAGGTACGACGGTCGCATTCCCGCCCTCCGGGGCACCGCGGGCGCCGAGGTTATTCGCGAATTCCTCGACCCGGAAGACATCATTCAGGAGCGGAGCAAGGACAGCGGTTTCTACGAGACCGACCTGCACCAGCGCCTTCAGGCGATCGGCGTCGAGACCCTGATTCTCATCGGTCTGCAAACTCAGATCTGTATTCAGACGACGGCGGCCGACGCATTCTTTCGCGGATACATCGTCGGAGTCCCGAGCGACTGCGTATTCTCCGCCGTCGAAGCCGACCGTCGGCGCGCGCTCGAATGGCTCGAGGGCTACTGCGCCACGGTCGCCAGCTCCGAGGAACTGTTGCGGACGATCGATGAGAACGGCGGTCTCCCGCGGAAGGAGACCAAGACACCGTGACACTCACAACCCAGCAGATGACTCTCGAAACGCAGCAGATCCAACTCGATCACGGCACCGGCGCCATGCTGTCGGGCGAGCTCGTGGAGTTCATCGCGCAGACCCTGGGCGATGTGTATGTGGGCGAGATGGAGGACAGCGCGGTCCTCGCTGTCGAAGGCAGCCATATCGCGATGACCACGGACAGCTTCGTGGTTGATCCGCCGTTCTTCGGCAACGGCGACATCGGAAAGATCGCCGTCTGCGGGACCGTCAACGATCTCGCGGTCTCGGGGGCGACTCCCCGCTACCTCACGCTCGGCCTGATCCTCGAGACGGGACTGCCGTTCGACCACCTGTTCCAGGTGCTGACCTCGATTCGGGAGACCGCGCGAGAAGCCGGAGTGCAGATCGTGTGCGGCGATACGAAGGTCGTGCGCGCCGGCGAGGCGGATCAGCTGTACCTCAACACGAGTGGGGTCGGCTTCTTCTCCCGGGAGCCCCTGCGGATGGATGCCGTGCGTCCCGGCGACGCGGTCGTGCTGTCCGGCCCGATCGGCAACCACACCGTTCACCTGCTGTCGATCCGGGAAGGTCTCGGCTTCGAAAGCCGGGTACGCAGCGACTGCGCACCGCTCAACACCCTGATCGATCGATTGTTCGCCGTCGCGCCCACCGGGTCGATTCACTCGATGCGGGATGTCACGCGCGGCGGCCTGTCGGCCGTATTGCACGAGTACGCAGGCAAATTGGACAAAGGCATCGTGATCGAGGCGGCGGCGCTGCCGATCCAGCACGAGACCGCGATGGCGGCGGACATGTTGGGGATCAACCCGCTGCACTGCGCCAACGAGGGGTGCCTGGCGATCTTCATCGATCCCGCCGCGACCGCCGACGTGCTCGCCACGCTGCACGGTCACGAGTACGGACGGCACGCCGTGGCCATCGGCGAAGTCACCGCACGAGATGGCGCCGCGGTGGTGCTGCGGGACTCCGAGGGCCGCGAATCGATCCTGCAACCGCTCCGGGGCGCAGAGCTGCCCCGGCTGTGCTGACGCGCCATGAGCGAACAGGCAACCTGGACGATCAGGGTCACCGGCGTCGTGCAAGGAGTCGGGTACCGTCCGTTCGTCTACAAGCTCGCCCGCGAGCGGCGCTTGACCGGCTGGGTTCGCAATGATCCCGAGGGCGTTCTTATAGAGGCCAGCGGCCTCGAGTCCGTGCTGCGGGTCTTCGGCGAGGAATTGGCGACCAAGGCTCCGGAGCTGGCCCGGGTCGACGGCGTGGTGGCCGTCAACAGGTCGGCCGGGGCATCGCGGGCCACCGAGTTCGAGATCGTGCACAGTGCGCACACCGGGGCGAAAGCGGCTCTGGTACCGGCTGATACGCACGTCTGCTCCGACTGTCTGGCCGAGCTGAACGATCCGGCCGACCGCCGTTATCGATATCCGTTCATCAATTGCACGAACTGCGGGCCGCGCTATTCGATCATTCGCGCACTGCCCTACGACCGGTCGCAGACCACCATGGCTTCCTTCGTCATGTGCGGGCGCTGCGACCGGGAGTATCGGGATCCGATGAGCCGGCGCTTCCACGCGCAGCCCAATGCCTGTGCGGACTGCGGACCTCGACTGTTCCTCGTCGACCGGCAGGGAACGCTCCTCGAGGGGGAGGAGGCGTTGCGGCGCTGTGCCCGGGAATTGGCGGCGGGGCGGGTCGCGGCCATCAAGAGCGTCGGTGGTTTCCACCTCGCCGTGGACGCACGGAACGCCGAGTCGGTGGCTTTGCTGCGCAAACGCAAACGCCGGGATTCGAAACCCTTCGCCGTCATGGTCCGGGATCTGGCCGCCACCCATCGGATCGTGGAAATGTCCCCGGCGGAGGAGGCGGTGCTGCGGTCGCCCGCGCGGCCGATTCTGCTCGCGCGCAAGCGTTCCGGAGCGATCCCAGAGGGCGTCGCGCCGAGAAGTCCGAACCTGGGCCTGATGCTGCCCTCCGCGCCGCATCATCACCTGCTGCTGGACGAATCCGGCTTGGACACGGTGGTCATGACGAGCGGAAACATCTCCGGCTATCCGATCGTCCATCGCAACGAGGACGCCCTCGGGCAGCTCTTCGAGATCGCCGACGTGATCCTCTATCACGATCGCGACATCGAGGTCAGGGTCGACGATTCCGTGGTGCGGTTGTCCTCGCATCCCGAGTTGGAAGACCCAGTGCTGACGTTCCTGCGCCGAGCGCGCGGGTATGCGCCGTACCCGGTGGAGATCGGCCGTCCGCTCGCGCCACTGGTCGCCTACGGCGCGGAACTCAAGACGACAGTGGCCCTTTCGGCCGGTTCCCGTGTCTTCCTCAGCCAGCACATCGGCGATCTGAAGAACGACGAAACCTATGCCTCCCACCGCAAGACGGCGGCACATCTGGCGTCGCTCTACGATTTGCGGCCCGCCGCGGGCGTTTACGACATGCACCCGCAATTCCGCTCCACCACCGCGCAGGAAGGCATCGGCGAATCGGGCGACCCCGTGTTCGTCCAGCACCATCACGCCCATATGGCCTCCTGCATGGCCGAGAATCGACTCACCGGGCAAGCCATCGGCGTGGTGTTCGACGGAGCCGGGTACGGCGGCGACGGCACCATCTGGGGTGGGGAATTCCTGGTCGGCGGCTTCGAAAGGGCCGAGCGCGCACGGCATTTGCGCCGCCTGACGCTGATCGGCGGCGACCGGGCGGTATACGAACCGATTCGGACCGCGGTATCGGTCGCGTTGGACGCGTTCGGCGATATCGACACGGCCGTCATGGCATTCCCGGCGATCGGGCGGTTGGAACCCGACCGTCGGCACGTGTACTCGACGATGCGGGCGCGCGGCGTCAATTCGCCGGAGGTGTCGAGCATGGGCCGGTTGTTCGACGCGGTCGCCGCCCTGGTGGATGTCTGCTCGTACGCCGAGTACGAAGCACAGGGCCCGATCGAGTTGGAGGGCTTACTCGGGCGTGACCTCGGTCTGGTCGACGGTTACGAGTTCGACTACACCACAACCGAAGTCGACTACCGACCGGTTATCCGCGCGATAGCGGCCGATCTCGATGCCGGGGTACCGATCCCCGAGATCAGCCGCAGGTTTCATTCCGGCGTGGTCACCATGGTGCGGCGCGGATGCCGCGAGATCTCCCGCGCGACCGGCATCCGGCAGGTGGTGCTTTCCGGCGGCGTATTCCTCAATGAATTCCTCCTGGTCAACTGCCTCGCGACGCTCGAGCGCGACGACTTCGAGGTCTACGGCCACCGTCAGGTCCCTCCGAACGACGGCGGCATCGCCCTCGGCCAGCTGGTGGTCGCGGACTCCCGGCGCGGCGCGTGATTCCGATACATCGGCAGGTCCTCGTCGATCTCCTGGTGCGATCCCGAACGAGTGCCCGCTGATCGCCGAATCGCCTCGGCCTATCTGGGTTTGGTGCCGCCGACCGCCGAACCGGTGCCCCCGCCCGACACTCGCTGGCATCCGGTCTCGGCCCTGCCCGCCATGTCCTTCGGCCACGGTACGGTCGTCCGGCACGCCCGAAATCGCCTGGCCGCCAAGCTCTCCTACACCAATATCTCGCCTTCGGCCTGGCCCCGAAGCCTTCACCATGTCCACGCTGCGCGAAATCTACTGCGCCGCACTCGGATACGTCACCGACGAATTCGCCACCCTCCGACCACCCCGCTAACCATCGGCATACCCTGGGGTTTCATGCCACACCGAGCACAGCGAACACAGTCGAGGAATACCTGGCGGAACTACCAGAGGACCGCAGACCCGCGCTGACCGCGCTACGGGAACTGCGCCGGGCGCGACTGACCGGGTTCCGGGAGGTCATGAACTACGGAATGCCCACCTACGAGCGCATGCCGATCGAGCACGGCATCCTGCGAGTAGCAACGACCCTGGAATTGCCGGATCAGCTTGCCGGGAACGGTATTTCGGTCGAGGAGGCGGCGCGCAGGGTCGGCGCCGTCCCCGCGCCGGTGCTGAAGGGGCACGCGAAGGCGAGCTCCGCTAGACCTGGGCCGCGGGCCGGAGGTCCATGTCCTGCTGGTGGAGTGCGGCGGTCGGCCAGGCGATGTCGTCGACGGCGAGCCAGGAGGTGACGGCGACGGCGGTGGGGGTGATGCCGGAGAAGGCGACTATGTCGCGGTGGAGGTGGGATTGGTCGGCGTAGCCGGTTTCGGCGGCGACGCGGGCCGGGTCGGTGCCGGCGGCGAGGCGGTGGACGGCGTGGTCGAAGCGGACCAGGGTGGCGGCTCGTTTGGGGGGCAGGCCGAGCTGGGTCTGGAATCGGGACCACAGGCGTTTGCGGGTCCAGCCGAGTTCGTCGGCGAGGGCGTCGACCCGGACCAGGCCGTGACCGGATCGGATGCGGCGCCAGGCCCACACCACCTCCGGGTCGGCCGCGGGCGCGGCCGCGTAGCGGCGGGCGAGCAGCGCCTCGATCAGTGCGAAACGTTGTTCCCACGACGGGGTTTCGGCCAGTCGTTCGCGGATCAGCGCGGACCCGCGACCCCACAGGGCGTCCAAAGGCACCAGGGCGTCCGACAATTCGGTGAGGGAGACGCCCAGGAGCGGACCCGCGATCAGGGGAGACAGGCGCACCTGCACGCATTCGATCTGCGCGCCGCGCACGCGCCGGGTGCCGGTCCCGAGCCCGCCGACGAGGCTGCCCCCGCACCGGCCCGCGGCGTCGTCGACGGTGACCGCGCCGGGGCCGAACTCCAGCAGCAGCGTGATGTCGGGATGCGGCAGCGCCAGCTGGTCAACAGGATTCACCCCGTGATCACGGAACCCGGCCATGCGGATGCCGGGGAGCCGGCCGGGCCGCGAGGGGCAGACGACATCCCAGACAGGTTCGGGTGCGGTGACGTGCACGCCTTCATGGTGGAGGCCGCGGAACATTTGTTCAAGCCGGGAGGCCGCGGTGACGGCGACAGTAAGTGCGTGAATTCTTCAGCTGTACTCCCAGACCGTTCGCAGACAGCGCAGGCCCAGCGCCGCGCCCGGAAACGCGGCCCGCGCCGCCCGATAGCCGCGGCTGTCGTCGGCGCGATGCTCGTGATCGGCAGCGCAGCGGTGACGACCCCGCAGAGCGCCGCGGCCACCGCCGATTCGACGCTGACCGTCGACGGCCAGGACATCCATATCAGCCAGGACGGTCCCGCCGGCGATCCGGCCCTCGTTTTGATCCACGGCCTCGGCGCCTCCACCCACTGGTTCGACCGGCTGACTCCGCTGCTGCCCGGCTATCACGTCATTCGCGTCGATCTGCTCGGCCACGGCGGATCCGCGAAACCCGCGGGTGACGACTATTCGATTCCGCAGCAAGGACATCGGGTCGCCGGTGTGCTCGACCAGCTCGGTATCCGGCACGCCCTCGTCGTCGGCCACTCCACCGGCGGCGCGGTCGCCACCTCGATCGCCGAACAACGCCCCGATCTGGTGACCGGCCTGGCCCTGATCGACGCCGGCCCCGCCATGAGCGACTACACCTCCGAAAGCCCGGCCTCCCAACTGCTCACCACCCCCGGCGTCGGCGACCTGCTCTGGCAGGTTCGCACCGACGACCTCCTTCGTCAGGCCCTGCACAGCGCCTTCGCCACCGACACCTACCCGATCCCCCAGCAGTTCGTCGACGACCTGCGCGGCATGACCTACCATGCTGTCACCGCGACAGACGCGGCCAGCACCGACTACATCAGCCAGCGCACCCTCCCGGACCGCCTCACCGACCTCGGCAAACCCCTCCTGGTGATCTTCGGTGACCAGGACCGCCGCTGGCGCCCCGACACCGCCACGGACGAATATCGCAGCGTCCCCGGTGCGACAGTGATGACCGTCCCCGACGCGGGGCACTCCCCCTTCGTCGAGGACCCATCGCGCACCGCCGAAATCCTGTTGCCCTTCAGCAGGATTCACGCCTCGTGAACGGCTCCGAACCCGTCGCGCGAGGAGTGCGCGTCCCCTGGATCGAGCGCGGGCCTATGGTGGTCACAGGGAAAGGCAGGTAGCTGAGCCGACGGAGGCGGTCGTGGCAACCGAGGACAGGAAGCGATCAGCACACCGTGCCCTGGTGGACCGGGTGCTGAACGGGACGGGCATGGCGCCGGAAGTCCTGCGCGCCCGAGCCTTTCACAATGCCGATCTACCGCCCCCATTGCGCCAGCTCATCGACAAGGTCGCCACCAGGCCGACACAGACCACCGACGAGGACTTCGCCGCCGCCGAGTCCGCCGGCTACGGCCAGGATCAGCTCTTCGAACTGGTGGTCTGCGCGGCGGTCGGCCAGTCGGCCCGGCTGTACGAGGCCGGGCTGGCCGCCCTGGCCGCCGCAGAGGAGGACGCCTGATGCGGCCGGACGTTCTCAACGACGGCTACCGCCTGACGACCAAGGTCCTGTTCAGCCTCATCGGGCTGTTCTCTCGCCAGCCCGTGCCCGATGCCGCCAAGCTGGTCTTCTACCGCCCCGATTTCTATGGCGCCCGGGCGAAGACATTCACGCACGAGGCAATGCGCGGCCCCTCGGCCTGGTCGGTCGCCGACCGGGAACTGATGGCCGCCTATGTCTCCAAGGTGAACGAATGCGGCTTCTGCATCGGCGCGCACACCGCCACCGCCGGTCTGGCCTACGCGGATGACGACCGTGTCCGATCGGTCCTGACCGACGTGGATTCGGCGCCGATCGAGGACGGTCTCCGGGCCACCCTCCGCATGCTCGGCGCACTCACTCGCGACGGTACGGTGACCGGCGCGGACATGCGCGACTTACTGTCGGCCGGCGTCACACCGCAGCAGATCGAGGATGCCCTGGCGGTCTGCGCCGCCTTCAACACGACCAATCGCCTCGCCGATGCTTTCGACTTCGCGCTCCTCACCCCGGCGGCCTTCCGAGCGGGTGCCAGGTACCTGCTCGAACGGGGATACCGCTAGACGATCACCGGTCCTGGGAGCGGGTTCGGTGTTTGGTGTTGCGCTTGTAGCGGCGGCCGCTCGGGATCGGTTGGGACGCATTGGATCTGCGGAGTTCATGGCGCTGACGCCACGCGGTGAGGTCGGGGCGTTCCGCCGGTGCCGGGTGGGCACGATCGGCAGGTGCGGGCTTCATGGGGTTCCCCTGGGTGGTTCGGATCCGTGGACGCGAACACGGTAGGGGGTACAACGCCCGGGCTCCAGCGAATATTGCCGGAGCCCGGTCAGCGGGTGGCGCCGGAATCGGGTAGCGAACCCGGAGCGTCGAAGGGCGCCATGGGTTCTCGCGTGCCCATGACCTGCTGCGCACCGCCGGGGTACGGACCGTAGGTGATGGCGGAACCGTACTGGGGCCCGGCGAGCACGGCCGGATCGGGGCGGCCGCCGCCGAACGGGAGGAGCTGGCCGCTGCCGAGATCGTCGGAGGTGCTGAGGGCGGTCAGCAGGAGCGCCACCATGGCCGCGACCAGCGGCTGGGCGATCAGCGCGGCCCAACCCTCCACGGCGGGAGCGAAATCCACGATGGAGTGGAGGGCGGGATGCTGGGGGCGGGTGTGCAACTGCTCGGCGACGGCCTCCCCCACCACCTTCATCAGGAAGGCGCCGCCCAGCGATCCGAGCAGAATGCCCGACAGCAGCACGGGCCCCCGCACCCGGCGCCAGCGCCAGGCCGCGGCCGTGCCGAGGACACCGAGCACGATGCCGATCAGCACGAAAATAGCGAGGGCGTCGAAACGATGCATGCTCTCGCCGGTGAGGGCGGTGCCACGGTCCGTTTCGACCACCAGCAGCTGCTCGGTGGGAGCGAGGAACGCCCACACCACCCCGGCCAGGGCGCTCACCGCGACGAGGGCGGTGCACACCACCGCCGCCGCGCGTACTTCCCGCATCAGTACGTCGACGCGTAGTCCGCCCGGCTCGGCGGTGAGTGTGGTTGCCACTAGCGGTGTTCCAGGCTCGCGGAGTCGAGAACACCGTGGCGGGAGCATTTCGCCCACCAGCCGTCGGGACTGACCTGCACGATCATGCGGCGGCCGCACTGTTCGCAGAAGCGCGGGGGCTCGAGGCCCAGAGCGGCGGCCGCTGGAACCGGATCATCCAGACCCGGCACGATCCGCTTACCCGTGAAAGGGTTGTAGCGCTCCTCGATGTCCACGATCACCTCGATGGATCCTTCGTGTCTCAATAGCAGTGCACTGTAAAGCGGGCCGCAGAGACCGTACCGCCACGGTACCGGTTTTCCATAGCCCGCTCGTCTCAGAGGGTTTCGTTGAGCGCCTTGATCGGCATCTTGAGCTCGCCGAGCAGATCGATGTCGGCCTCGGCGGGACGGCCCAGAGTGGTCAGGTAGTTGCCGACGATGACGGCGTTGATGCCACCGAGGATGCCCTGCTTGGCGCCCAGGTCGCCGAGGGTGATCTCACGGCCGCCCGCGAAGCGCAGGATGGTGCGCGGGAGGGCCAGGCGGAAGGCGGCGACCGCGCGCAGGGCGTCGGCGGCGGGCAGCACCTCGAGGTCGCCGAAGGGAGTGCCCGGGCGCGGGTTGAGGAAGTTCAGCGGAACCTCGTCGGGCTCCAGTTCGGCCAGCTGCGCGGCGAATTCGGCGCGCTGCTCCAGGGTTTCGCCCATGCCGAGGATGCCGCCGGAGCAGACCTCCATGCCCGCCTCGCGCACCATGCGCAGGGTGTCCCAGCGCTCGTCGTAGGTGTGGGTGGTGACCACGTTCGGGAAGTGCGAGCGCGCGGTCTCGAGGTTGTGGTTGTAGCGGTGCACGCCCATGGCGGCCAGCTGATCCACCTGCTCCTGGTTGAGCATGCCGAGCGAGCAGGCGACCTGGATGTCGACCTCGTTGCGAATGGCCTCGACGCCCGCGGCGACCTGCGCCATGAGCCGCTCGTCCGGACCGCGCACCGCGGCCACGATGCAGAACTCGGTGGCGCCGGTCTTGGCGGTCTGCTTGGCGGCCTCGACCAGCGACGGGATGTCGAGCCACGCGGCGCGCACCGGGGACTGGAAAAGGCCGGACTGCGAACAGAAGTGGCAGTCCTCCGGGCAGCCGCCGGTCTTGAGCGAGATGATGCCCTCGACCTCGACCTCGGGCCCGCACCACTTCATGCGCACGTCGTGCGCCAGGCCGAGCAGCTCCTCGAGCCGGTCGTCACCGAGGCGCAGCACCTCGAGGGTCTGGTCCTGGGTCAGACCGACGCCGCGCTCGAGCACCTGCTCGCGGGCGATGGCGAGAATGTCATCGCCTGCTGTGGTCACAGCATCGGTGGTGACGGCTGCCTGAGTCATGTCCGCGCGAATCCCTTCGTCCGACCGGTGTGGCCGAGCAACTTGAACGGTGTTCAGGGTAGGCTAGCAGTCCGGAACGTGAGCCGGAACACGAGAGGGTCGGGTTTTCAGTGCAACTCCATCGCACGGACGTGGTCGACGGGGCCATCGCCATTCTCGACCAGTACGGTCTGGCGGATCTGACCATGCGCCGGCTGGCCGGCTCGCTGCACGTCCAGCCCGGTGCGCTGTACTGGCACTTCCCCAATAAGCAGGCGCTGCTCGGTGCGATCGCCGACCGGATTCTCGCGCCCATGGACGAACCGGTCGGGGCCGACGAATGGTCCAAGCAGATGACCGAATTGGCGCACCGGTTGCGCGAATGCCTGCTGGCCTATCGGGACGGCGCCGAATTGGTCTCGGCCACTTACGCTTCCCGCCTCACCACCAGCAAGGGCCGGGAACGCCTGGCCAGCGCCGCGATTCGCGCGGGCATGACGCGCGAGGAAGCCGAGCTCGCCGCCTACACGCTGCTGTACTACGTGCTCGGCCAGACGGTGGACGAGCAGTCGCGCATCCAGATGGATTCCGCGGGCGCGCTGACCGAGGAGAACTCGCCGCTCTACGACATGCCCGACGCCACCGCCCGTTTCGACTTCGGGCTGCAGTTGTTCGTCAGCGGCGTCCGCCACCTGCTCGGCAGCCGCATCCGCTGATCTGCGCGGCCCGCTGGGGTAGCGGCACCCGTTGTCGCAGCAGGAATCCGCACCGCCTGCCACACCACTCCGGTGAGCCGCAGCACGATCCGGCGACGCGAACCCTGATCACGCGGAGACCCCGCGAGCAGGTGCGCGTCCAGCTGGAACACTGGAACCTGCTGCCCGACTCCGGCATTCGGACCGCGTCCGACGACGCGGTCCGCTGAATCCTTGCCCGGCGGCAAGAAATCCAACTGGTTTCTATCCAAAGTCGGGCGGAGTCCATCTTTTTCATCCAGCCGCGGAAAGACACGTCCATCCGGAAACCACTTGGATATAATATTTTTGGATCGGATCGAATCGGAGATCTTGAAAAGAGCGATGTGTTCGCTGAAGCGTTCCTCGCGGGAAGGCATTTTGTTTTTCGACCCGAGGTATCGCCGACCAACTCGGCCGATCCCGGTCGATCACTTTCGCAAAATCCGCTCATCGAGACAAGGCGAAGTTAATCATGGCTGGCGTCCAGTACAAAATCGTGAATGCGGCAACCGGAAAAGTCCTGGAGGTTCCGGGCACGAACTCGGCCCAAGGCTCTCAACTCGATCAATGGGACTACAACGGCGGCGCGAATCAACACTGGGAACTGATCGACGCCGGCAACGGCCTCACCAAGTTCGTCAATGCCTGGACCGGGCAGCTCTTGGATCTGACGGGCAACAACACCGCCAACGGAACGCCGATCGACCAGTGGGGCGACAACGGCGGCGCGAACCAGCACTGGCAAATCATCTATCTGGGAAACGGCTTGGTCAAGATCGCCACTTCCCTGGCGACCGGCAAGATCTTGGATCTCCCCGGCGGTAACCCGGCCGACGGCACCCACATTCAGATCTGGGACGATGGGAACGGCACCAACCAGCAATGGCAAATGGTCATGGTCAACGTCAAGATCGTCAATGCTTCGACCGGCAAGGTCCTGGAGGTTCCGGGCTTCAACACCGCCGCTGGAACGAGAATGGATCAATGGGATGACAACGGTGGCGCGAACCAGCGCTGGAATATCATTCCCATCGGCACGGGAGTGTTCAAGATAGTCAGCGCATCCAGTGGGTTGCTCCTGGATATCACCTCCGGCGCTTTCCAGGGGGCGGTGGTGCTGCAATGGAACGAGACGGGCTATCCGGGCCAACATTGGAATCTGAACGATGCGGGCAACGGCTTGGTCAAGATTACGAATGCCCAGGCGGTGATGAGCATGCACATCCGAGGCCAGAGCGCCGCCGACGGAGCACTGATCGAGCTCGACGAGTACAGCGACCCGACGCACAACTGGCAGTTGACCAGTAGTTGACATCGCGGCCGGCGGCAGTGGAATCCATTGCCGGACTCCGGGATTCGTAGCCCATTCAGCGGCCCATGGAGGCTGCCGCGGCCTCGTCGTCCTGAATTTGTCGGATGAACGGGACTATTTGATTTTGGATGACCGTGTTGTACTCCTGCGGCCGCTCGATCGGGTTGGCGTGAGCGGTGGTTCGCGTGGTCACCACCAGCAGTGTCCCGTTCACACCGCCCACCTGGTCGATGAGCACCTTGTGCGAGTACTCCACATCCACGATCGGATCGTCGTACGGGTTGTGCGGCCGGATGAACACGATGGCCGGACGTGGTTTGCCCGCAGCGGGTTTGGACAGCGCCCGCAGATCGTCGACCGCGCCACCGGCCACAATGGCCTTGAACTGGGCCTCGATCAGGCCGTTGCTGGCGGCATTGGTGTTCAGGATCTTGTCGCGCAGAACGTTCTTCACCGCCTCGCGGAACTCGTCGCCGCGGATCACATAGCGTCCGCCGACGAAACTCTCATGGCGTGCATAGGTTTCCACGATCAGCCGCAGCAGCCGGCTCTCCCGCGCACCGGGCACCCAGCCCATCCAGCGCAGCATTTCCTCGCCCTGGTCGCGGCTCTCGGGGCGGACCGCGTTCAGATCCACCGGCGTGCAGTCCAGGATCACCGCCCGCACCCGCTTCCTGCTGTCCTGATGCAGGTGCTTCGCGATCTCCAGTGCGATGACCCCGCCCATGCTGTGCCCGGTCAGCACCACGTTCGGCACCTTGGCCGCGTCGGTGACCTTCACGATCAGATCCGAGATGACCTTGGTGTCGATACCGTCATTGTCGTAGCGCACCGCCCACACCGATCCCAGCCGCCGCAGTGACGGCAGCGCCCGGGCGGTGTCACTGGCGTCGAGGACACCCAGGCCGACCAGATCGAAGACGGCGGTGTCGCCGGCCCGCGGATCCGACGGGCCCGCGATGGGCAGCACCGCGGGTTCGGTGCGTGCCAGTCGCGCCTGCTCCGGCAACACGTCCAAACCCATGTATTCGGCGAAGGCGCCCAGCGCCACCAGCGGCACCAGGCTCAGCCGCAGGACCAGCAGCCGGGTCCGCCGCCACCGGACCCAGCCGACGCCCGAGCGGGTCGCGCGCAGGCGCGCGCGACGCCGCCGATCGTCATAGTCGGCGGCGGCGGACGGATTCGGAAAACCCGGCAGCGCCATACCAATCAACTGTACGAATTTCCGGCTGCTCATCCAGGCTTGTTCTGCCGGTCATCTCCTGGTAGCGCACAGGCCATCTCGATGAGCAGCGGTCATCGCCGCGCAATGCCGATGGATCGAGGGCGATGTCGCGGGCGGTGTCAGTGAATTTCGAGGGCGGGCGGTGTCAGTCCTCGGCGACCTGCTCAGTGTGCTCCGCGAGTTTGGCCAGGGCCGTGCGGAATCCGATCTCGTTCACGTCGGGCGAGAGTCCCGGCGGCAGGTTCTCGTGGTACGCGGTCACGCGAGTCCCGCCCGGGACATCGTCGAGGGTGTAGGTCACCGTCATTTCGCCGCGCAGATCCGGGTCGTCCGTTTCGAATTCGAGGGTCTGCACCACCTCGCGATCGGGCACGATCCGGGCGAACACACCGTGGAAGGTGTCGGTGTGCGAGGTCGTCTTCCCCGCCCGGGTGTGCAGGTCGTAGGTCAGCGAGATCCGGATCCTCCCGCCGACGCGGGGATCGAACTCATGGATGCGACTGGTCATGCCGTCGGGAACCATCCACGTGCGCACCGAATGCGCATCCAGGAGCGCCCGGAAGACATTCGGACGCGGGGCACCGACGAACTTCTCGACTCGAGTGGAAGGCACCGCGCCACCCTACGCCCGATGTGATGAAGATCACGGCAACTCCACCGGGCCACCCGGCGCGTCCTCGGGCGCGACCGGCAGCGCCAGCGTGGCCAGGGTGCCGCCGCCCGGTGCGGGAGCCAGGGTCACCGAACCGGAATGGACGGTCGCCACCCACCGCACCAGCGACAGGCCGATGCCGTGATGCCCGCGCGCCCCGACCGCGCCACGCCGGAAGGGATCGGTGAGCGCGGGATCCAGGCCGGGCCCGTGATCGCGCACGAGCACCCGCCCCTCCGCCACCCGCACCTCCACGGGCGTGCCGCCGTGCACCAGGGCATTGTCGATGAGATTGCGGACCGCCAGGGCCAGCAGATCCGGATCAGCCCGCACCGCAGTGGGTTCCGCGGTGAGGGTGACGTCCCCGCCGCATTCCGCGACCACACCCTCCACCAGCTGGTCCAGGTGCAGGCGCTGCCGATCCAGTTCGCCCACACCGGTTTCGGCGCGGGTGCGGGCCAGCAGCCCGGCCACCATCCGTCCCATGCGGTCGGTGAGCGCGCGGGCGTCGGTGACCGCGCGCCGGGCGTCGGCCGGATCACGCAGCGCCGCATCCAGGTAGAGCCGCAAAGTGGCCAGGGGCGTGCGCAATTCGTGCGAGGCCTCGGACAGGAAGCGCTCCTGCTGGTCGAGCATGCGCACCGCCGGGCGCATGCTCACCCCGGACAACAGGTGTCCGGCCAGGGCGGCCAGCGCCACCAGGGTCAGCCCGCCGCCCCACAGGGCCACGACCAGGCTGCGGTGGTCGCTCTCCCCCGGCGCCGGGTCGCCGCCCGCGAAAACGACGGCGCCGACCGTGGAGTCGTTGTCCCAGGCCGGGGCCGCCGCCAGTCGCACCGGATTGCCGCCGCGGTCGGTGAGGCTGTGCCACTGGGTGTCCTCGGCATCGGCGGCCCGCTGCGCGAGTCCGGTCAGGTCCGCGGGCAGCCCGGATCGCCTGTGCACGAACAGTTCCTGCCATCGGCCGTTCTGCTCGCGGACCAGAATCGCGACGGCGCTGGGGCCGCTGGTCAGATCGTCGTCGCCGCGCACGGTCTCCAGATCGACACTGCCGTCCTCGTTCCAGTACACCTCGCGCACCAGCCCGGTCACCACCCGGTCGACGCCCGCGTCCAGGGCCTTCTCCCGCGAATGCCCATCGATGGAGGCCGCGAGGGACGCCAGCACGATCAGGCAGACGGCGGTCAGCGCGGTGAACAGCGCGGTCAGCAGCCATCGCGTGCGCCGCAGCCGACCCAGCGTGGTCGGTCGTGGCCCGGGCCTGCTCCACCGCCGGCGGGCGAGCCCGCCTCGCGCCGAATCATGGTCGGCCGCACCGGGATCGGCGTCCGGTCGCGTGCCCGCGTTGCCGGGACGGTCACGGGCCGTCACATGCCGCCGGATCTTCACGGCGTGACGGTGAAACCGGCACCGCGGACGGTTTCGATGAGGGGCGGGGAGCCGAGCTTGCGACGCAGCTGGGCGACCACGACATCGACGACATTGGAGGCGGGTTCGGCCATTTCGTCCCAGCAGCATTCGATGAGTTCGGCGCGGGTCACGACGGTTCCGGCGCGCACCGCGAGAAGCTCCAGGACGCCGAACTCCTTCGGAGTCAAGGTCAGCAGCGTGCCCGCGCGGTGGACACGGCGGCGCGGCCGGTCCACCACGAGGGTGCCGACGACCGTGCGGGTGGGTGCGGGCAGCTCCCGGCGCCGGCACAACGCGCCCACGCGGGCGGCCAGTTCGTCCATGGCGAACGGTTTGACGACATAGTCGTCGGCGCCCTGGGCGAAGCCGTCGAGCCGGTCGGCGAGGGCGTCGCGGGCGGTGAGCATGACGACCGGGGTGCGCTGCCCGGAGTCCCGATGGGCGCGCACCAGGTCGAGGCCGTCGCCGTCGGGCAGGCCGCGATCGACGACCAGGCAGTCGTAGGTGTTGACGGTGATCTTCAGGTCGGCATCGGCGTAATCGCGGGCCAGGTCCACCGCGAAACCGGCCGCACGCAGCCCGGCCGCGACCTCGTCGCCCAGATTCCTGTCGTCCTCGCACACCAGTACCCGCACCTGCGCAATTACAGCATCCAGACCGGTCACGCGGCCACGACCCCGGGCAGCGGACGCGGGGAACCGGGCAGGACGTCCCCGGCCGGGACACCGAACCAGCTCTCGGCGAGGGTGGCGTAGAACTCGGTCATATCGACCGTGGCGTGCAGATTGCCGTCCGCGTCGAGGGCGCGCAGCGACGGTGTCTCCCCGAAGACGCCGGGGCGGGTGGGCCCGAGCAGCAGGGCGGTCCCGGCCGCGCCGTGATCGAGGCCGTCCGAGTCGTTCACCGGGACACGGCGGCCGAATTCGCTGTACGCGGCGACGAGCACGCGATCGGCGATGCCACGGGCAGCCAGGTCCCGGCGGAAGGCGGCGAGCCCCGCGTCCAGCGCCCGCATCAGAATCTCGTAGCGGCGCGAATGCTTCGAGTGGGTGTCGAAGTCCGCGCCCATGGGGACGTGCACGATGCGCAGGCCGTGGTTGTCGTCGGCGAGCAGCCGTGCGGCCAAACGCAATTGGACACCCAGATCACTGCCCGGATAGCCGTCCGCGGCCGCCGGGAGGGTGGCCGCCACATCCGAGAACCGCAGCGCGGCCGCGCTGCCGGCCCGGGCGGCGGCGAAGAGCGGCGCGTCCGCGCGGTCCGGGTGCGCCATGGCCCGCTGGGCGGCCAGCCAGGCAGCGCGGACGTTCTCGTCCTCGAAAACCGGGAACAGGCCGTCGTTTCCGGCATCCACCGACAGTGTGGTGACCCGTTCGCAGGCGAGCGCCGGTGTCGCGCCGATGCCCAGCGACACACCCACCGCCGGTGCGGCCGGGTCGCCGAGGTGGTCGCAGAGCCGCCCGAGGAATCCGGTGTCCGGCCGGGCAGTGCCCTCGGGATCGCCGGTCTGCCAGCGGTGCAGCATCTCGAAATGCGACAGATCGGGTTTGGCGGTGCCCACGCCCGGAATCACCGAGACGCCCGCGGCGGCAAGTTCTTTCAGCTGCGGATGCAAGCCGAGCGCGCCATCGATGGCGTGCACGTGCTCGGCGGCGATCGCGGTTCCGCGCCGCAGGTCGTGATAGCGGGAGTCGGCGTAGGGCACGGCCATCGACAATCCGTCACTGCCCCCGGCCATTTCGATCACCACCAGCCGCCGCTTGTCGAGCGCCGCCGCCCGTATCGGCGCGGGCGGATTCCAGACCTGGGGCGAGCCTGACGAGCCGAGCAGCCGATGGCCCGCCACCCCGCCGACCGCGGCCACCGCCCCGGCGCCGATACCCGCCCGCAGCACGGTACGCCGATTCAACGAGACCATGGAAAAGTCCTTCCGGTTCATGCCAGCGTGAATTCCGGCGAGGTGATGACCAGGGCCAGCAGGGCCGTCGCGGCCTGTTCCGGGTTCCGGCGCAGTTCGAACGCCAGATCGTGTGCGGCGGTGCGGGTTCCGGGGCTCGGGTCGTAGATCGAGGCGCGGGTGAACGCGGCCGCGACCGGGTCGCCGGCCCCCGCGATCTCGGTCAGCGCGGGCGCGTTCACCGCCAGTGCCGCTCGTGCGACGGCCGCACCCGGCGCGACCCACCGATTCCCCGGCGGCCAGCCCGCCACATTCGGCGGATAGAACGGCGATTGGCCGAGCGCGGTCATGGTCTCGAAAGCGGTTGCCGCATTGTCGATCCCGCACACGGCCAGGGTGGCGGTGACCCATTCGACCGGATAGCGCGGGCGCGCGTACCTCGCCTCCGTGAACGACGGATCGTGCAGGATCGCCGCCACCAGGGGCCGAATCTCCAAGCGCGCCTGCGTGAACACCGCGGCCAGCTCGGTCAGCCGCTGCTCCGAGGCGACCCGACCGACCAGGAAATGGTGCAGTTTCGCGGCGATCAACCGCGCGCACTCGGGCCGATCGCACAGCACGTCGACGGCATCGCGGACCGTGGTCACCTGTCGTCCCAGCAGTTCCACGGCCCGCTGGTTCCCGGATTCCGGATCGAATGCCACCGACCCGTGGTCGTCGACACTCCACCCGGACAATGCGACCGCCGCGGCCTTCACATCCCGCTGCGTGTAGTTCCCCCGCCCGAGGGTGAACAACTCCATGAGCTCCCGCCCATGATTCTCATTGGGCGCCTGTGCAACCGATCCGGCACCGTCGAGCCATTGCAGCATGGCCCCGTCCACCGTCACCGCCTGCGCCAGCTCCCGGAAATTCCCCAGCGCGAATTTCCGGAACAACAGATGCTGCCGCCACATCAGGTCCCAGGTGTCGACCTTGTCATGACTCGACGTGAAATGCCCGTGCCAGAACCACACCATCTTCTCGTGCACCCCGGCCGCCGGATCCACCATCGCCCGCAGCCACGCACCGACCGGCCCATTCGAAGCGGCATCGGCCTCCTCGTCGAATACCGGCGTCGCAACCTGCATCGGTCTCGCCCCGAGCACCGCGTCGACGACGCCCTCGGTCCCGCGCCCCGCCAACGACTCCACCTGCCCGGGAAACGGTCCGAACGTAGTGCGCCGCAGCACATGCGCAACCCCGGGCTCATCCATGCTGCCAGCCTGCCGAACCACCTGTTAGGAATTCATGAGGCGCCCGGCCGACAGTTCCTCGGAACTCGCGTCACTGCCGGCAAAGCCAGCAACCGGTGCTACGAGGCACCGACCCACCCGGGCGATTGCTGGGCACGGGTCAGGAGGTGGCCGGCGGTCCAGGTCGGGTCGAACCAGGTGGGGGCGGCGGTGGTGAAATCGGGGGCGGGCCAGGAGCCGGCGCCGGAGGGGATGGAGCCGACCACGTCGACGCCGGTTACGGCGGGGAGGTCGGTGCGGTTGCACTCGGAGGCGAGATCGGGGGTGGCGGGCCAGGATCCGATGACGAGGCCTGTGCAGGGGACGCCCGCGGCGGCCAGCGCTCGGGTGGTCAGTTCGCTGTGGTTGAGGGTGCCGAGGCCGGGGGCTGCTACCAGCAGTACCGGGGCGCTGAGTTTCTGGGCCAGGTCGAGGAGGGTGAAGTCGCCGATGCGGACCAGCAGGCCGCCGGCGCCCTCGACCAGGACGAGGTCCGCGTCCGCGCAGGACTCGATGCCGGCGATGGTCTCGGACAGGGTCAGCAGCGGTTGGCCGCAGCGCCGGGCGGCGGTATCGGGGGCCAGGGGCTCCGGGTAGCGGGCCAGTTCGAGGGTGCGGGTGACCCCGCTCAACCGGGTGATCTCGGCGAGGTCGCCGGGTTCGCCGGGGGCCACGCCGGTTTGGGCCGGTTTGCAGACGGCGACGTCCAGACCTGCGGAGCGGGCGGTCGCCGCCAGGGCCGCGGTGACGATGGTCTTGCCGACGTCGGTGGAGGTGCCGGTGATGAACAGGAGGCGGCTCATGCCGGGACCACCTGCCGCCCACGGGCTTCGGCGAGGACCTCGCCGAGAACGGTTGCGATGGTGGCCAGCTCGGCCTCGGTGAGGTCGGCGCGGGCGGTCAGGCGCAGGCGGGAGGTGCCCTCGGGAACCGACGGCGGGCGGAAGCAGCCGACGCTGAGGCCGCGGGCGCGGCAGGCCTGGGCGGCGTCGTAGGCGACCTGGGCATCGCCGAGGATGACCGGGACGACAGCCGAATCCGGTTGGCCGACACCGGCGATGCGGGCCAGATCAGCGGCGCGGTCGAGCACCCGCTGGGCCATCTCGGGGTCGCGGCGCAGCAGCCGCAGGGCCGCGCGGGCCGCGCCGACGGCGGCGGGCGCCAGGCCGGTGTCGAAGATGAAGCTGCGGGCGGCGTCGATGAGGTGGGCGCGCACCCGTTCGCTGGCCAGCACCGCGCCGCCCTGGGCGGCAAAGGCTTTGGAGAGGGTCGCGGTGATCACCAGGTCGGGCTCGCCGGCCAGCCCGCACTCCTGCACCAGGCCGCGGCCGCCGTCGCCGCGCACCCCCAGGCCGTGCGCCTCGTCCACGATGAGCACCGCGCCATTGGCCCGGGTCACCCGGTGCAGTTCGGTCAGCGGCGCGAGATCCCCGTCGGCGCTGAACACCGAATCCGTCAAGACCAGTGCTCGTTCCTCGGTGCGCTCGGACAGCAGGCGGTCCACGGCCGCCGGGTCGCAGTGCGGCGCGATCTCCACCCGCGCCCGCGACAGCCGGCAGGCGTCGACCAGCGAGGCGTGGCTGCCCGCGTCCGAAACCACCAGTGCGCCACGACCGGACAGCGCGGTGACCGCGCCCAGGTTGGCGGCGTAGCCGGAGGCGAACACCAATCCGGCCTCCGCGCCGACGAATTCGGCGAGCTCGGTCTCGAGCTTCTCGTGCTCGGCGGTGGTCCCGGTGACCAGGCGCGAGCCGGTCGCGCCGGTGCCCCAGTACCGCACCGAGGCGACGGCGCCCTCGATCACCTCGGGGTGGCGCACCAGCCCGAGATAGTCGTTGGAGGCCAGGTCGATGGTCACCGTGTCGGAGGTGCGGGGGCGCAGCTCACGGCGCAGTCCGGCGTCCACGCGCTCGGCAGCGCGCGCGTCGAGCCAGCTCAGGGGATCGGCAGTCACAGCTCGGAAGCATACTTGAACACCGTTCAGGGGGCCATGGGTGTCGGTACGCGGCGCTATGCTGGGAAGTCGTAAGGAGGCTGCGCGATGCCACGATGGGCAATAGTGGTCGAGCAGACGACCGGCTTCGGCGACAGCAAAACCTGGAGTCCGAAGATCCTCACAGAGGTGGTGGGAACCCGCGAACAAGCCCTCGCGAAAGTCCCGGACCTCGTCTCGAAATTCCAACCCGATCATCCGAAGTTGATCAGCCGCCGCACCATCCTGCGAGACGGCGACACCTTCATGCTGATCGCCCGTGGCTGGTCCGACGACTATCACTGCGTATTCAAGGTCTGGGAAGTCCTGTCAGACAGTGACAATTCAGACAAGGTACGCGAAAAACGGGCCAACCGTTGACGGCTCGCACCGCGCGAGCCGACACGACACCACACCGGTAGCCGAGACCGCGTCGGCCTACCGGACCAGCCGGCCCAGCAGGGCCGACGCGGTGGCGACGCCGAGGGTGGCGGCCCCGGCCAGTACACCGAAGTCCAGCCAGAGGTCGGCCTGTGTGCCGATCAGCAGGCCACGCAGCGCGTCCACCTCGTAACTGAGCGGGTTGACGTGACTGACGACCCGCAGCCACGTCGGCATGAGGTCAACCGGGTAGAGCGCGTTGGAGGCGAAGAACAGCGGCATGGTGATGGCCTGGCCGATACCCATCAGCCGATCCCGGGCGCGCACCAGCCCGGCGATGGTCATGGACAGGCAGGCGAAGAAGGCCGTGCCGAGGAAGACCACGGGAACGGTGGCGAGCACGCGCAGCGGGTTACCGGTCAGAGCCACGCCCATGAGCAGCGCCACGATCACGATCACCAGGATCTGGGCGATGGCGCGAACGCCTGCGGCGAAACACTTTCCGGCGATCAGCGCGGCCCGCGGGGTCGGGGTGACGAGCAGTTTGGTGAGAATGCCCGCGTCCCGGTCCCAGATGATCTGGATGCCATAGAAGATGGCGATGAACAGCGCCGACTGGGCGATCACGCCGGGTGCGAGGAAGTCCAGGTAGGGCACCGACCCGGTGGGCAGGGCGTGCAGGCGGGAGAAGGTGGTCCCGAAGATCACCATCCACAGCACGGGCTGGATTGCGCGGGTGAGGACTTCGGTCTGGTCGTGGCGCAGCTTCTGGATCTCCACCAGCGCGAAGGTGCCCATGCGGGAGGTCAGCCGGGGCAGGCGCGCCCATCCGCGCGGGGCCAGGACCGGCGTGAATGCCGTATCAGCCCGCGCGCCGGGCGGTCCGGCGAGTGCTTCGGACATTGCGCATGTTCCCTTCGGTCACATCGTCGAGGCCCTCCCCCGCGTGATGCCGGAAGACATCCTCGAGGGTCGCCCCGGGGCCCATTCCGGCCTTCAGTTCGGCGGGCGAACCGGTCGCGCGCAGCACGCCCTTGTGCAGCAGCGCGATTCGATCGCAGAGCGCGTCGGCCTCGGCCATGTAGTGGGTGGTGAGCAGCACGGTGGTGCCGTGGCCGGAGCACATCTCGGCGACCCGCTCCCAGACGCTGTCGCGCGCAATGGGATCCAGACCCACCGTCGGCTCGTCCAGCACCAGCAGGGCGGGGCGGTTCACCAGGGCCTGGGCCAGCTCCAGGCGGCGGATCATGCCGCCCGAATAGCCGCCCGCCAGCCGGTCGGCCACATCCAGCAGGTTCATGGCGTCGAGCGCCTCGTCCACCCGCTCGGCCCGCTCGGTGCGCGGCACGTCGAACAGCCGCGCGAACCAGGCCACATTCTGCCGCCCGGTCAACCCGGCCTCGATCGAGAGCTGTTGCGGCACATAGCCCAGGTTGTAGCGGACGTCCGCGGCGCGGGTCGTGACATCGAGCCCGAACACCCGGACGCTGCCGGACTGGATGGGCATGAGCGTGGTGAGCAGCTGAATGGTGGTGGACTTGCCCGCGCCATTGGGGCCGAGCAGGCCGAACACTTCACCTCGTTCGATGGTGAGGGCGAGATCGTCGACCACGGTGTTGGTTCCGTAGCGGTGGGTCAGGCCGACGCATTCGACGGCGGGCACGCTGGTCATCGGTCGCCTCCGCGGGAGTGCTCGCGTTCGTGCAGCAGATCGGTGAGGCGCGTCATGGCCGCCAGACCGCTGCGCAGTTGCGCGCGTTCGGTTTCGGTGAGCTGGTCGAGCGCCTCGGCGACCACGGCGTGCCGGTGCCGCCGGGTCTCGTCGGCGATCCGCTGCGCATCCGGGGTCAGGGACAGTCGCATGGTCCGGCGGTCCCGCGGATCCGGTTCGCGCACCACGAGCCCCGCCCTGACCGACTCGGTGACCAACGTCGACACACTGTTCGCCGCCGAACCCAGTTCTCCGGCAGCCTCTTTCACCGAGATGCCCGGCCGCCGCCCCACCAGCCGCAGAAACTCCGACTGCGCGCCGGAGAGCCCCGGCTCATCGAACGACCGCCCGGCCAGCCGGCCGACCTGCCGCCGCAGCCGACCCATGGAGCCGAACAGCAGGGTCATCAGCTCGGCGTAGTCGTCACTCTCCGCGTTCCCCCGGCCAGTTTCGGACACGCTCCCACGATAGCTCTGTTTCAGAGGTATTTCGACCGGAGCGCGAAATCGACGGTCAGACGGCTGCGGCGGCGCACATGGCGGCGGTGATGCGGCGGACGTCGTCGCGGGTGCTGATGAATGGCGGCATGCAGTAGATGAGATTGCGGAACGGGCGGAGCCAGACACCGGATTCGACTGCGGCGTGGGTGGTTTTGCGCATGTCCACCGGATGGTTCAGTTCGATGACGCCGATCGCGCCGAGAGTGCGGACATCGGCGACGGCCGGGAGGTCATGCGCGGGGGCCAGGCCCTCGGCGAGCCCGGCCTGGATCTCGCGGACCTCGCTCTGCCAGTCGCGCGAGAGCAGCAGTTCGATCGAGGCCACCGCGACCGCGCACGCGAGGGGATTGCCCATGAAGGTCGGGCCGTGCATGAGCCCGCCGTGCGAGCGGCTGATGGTTTCGGCGATCTCGGTGGTGCACAGCGCGGCGGCCAGGCTCATGTAGCCGCCGGTGATGGCCTTGCCCACGCACATGACGTCGGGCCGGACATCCGCTTGCTCGGCGGCGAAAAGCGTTCCGGTGCGGCCGAATCCGGTGGCGATCTCGTCGAACACCAACAGGACACCGTGCTCGTCGCACAGTCGGCGCAGATCGGCCAGGTAGCGCGGATCATGGAAGCGCATGCCGCCCGCGCCCTGCACCACGGGTTCCACGATGACCGCCGCCAATTCGTGCGCGTGCGCGGCGAGGGTCCGCTCCAGCTCCGAAACGTATAGCGGCTCATAGGCTTCCGGCGGCGGGCTCGCGAAGACCTGCGGGACCAGGACATCGGTCCACAGCGAGTGCATGCCGCCCTCGGGATCACAGACACTCATGGGGGTGAAGGTGTCGCCGTGGTAGCCGCCGCGCCAGGTCATCAACCGGTGCTTCTCCGGCCGCCCCAGCGCCCGCTGGTACTGCAGGCACATCTTCACCGCGACTTCCACCGACACCGAGCCGGAGTCGCAGAGGAAGACCTTGTCCAGGCCCTCGGGCGTGAGCTCGACCAGCAGCTGCGACAGCCGCACCGCCGGCTCGTGGGTGAGGCCGCCGAACATGACGTGACTCATCTTGCGTGACTGCGCCAGCAGGGCGGCGTCCAGCACCGGGTGCTGATACCCGTGCACGGCGGCCCACCAGGAGCTCATGCCGTCCACCAGTTCCCGGCCGTCGGCCAGGGTGAGCCGGGTGCCCGACGCGGAGGCGACCACCAGCGGTGCGGTGGTGGCCGGGAAGCCGCCGTAGGGATGCCACACGTGGGCGGCGTCGATCGCGGCGATCTCGCCGGAGGGCGCCCCGGCGGGCTCGGTCAGTGCCGCAACAGGCTCGGTCGATGCCACGAGAAGTCCTTCGAGGAGCGGGCTTGAACGGCGTTCAAGTTACCACGAACCCCGGCGTCCACCGGCACGGGACCAACGCACCCAACGACCAGATCGAGGATCTGGTCGGGCAGACCGGGCGGCGGGGACTCGGCCGGGAGGACGATCCGGCCCGCTAGGGTCTGGATCATGGCTCCCGCGACTCCCGGCACCGCCGCGCTCGGTGTCTGGCCGGGGACCGCCTACCCGCTGGGCGCGACCTACGACGGCGCCGGGACGAACTTCTCGGTGTTCTCCGAGGTGGCCCGCCGGGTGGAGCTGTGCCTGATCGACGCGGACCACCGCGAGACCCGGGTGCCGCTCGACGAGGTGGACGGCTTTGTCTGGCACGCCTATCTGCCCGGCGTCGGGCCCGGACAACGGTACGGTTTCCGGGTGCACGGGGGCTTCGATCCGAAGCGCGGACTGCGCTGCGATCCCAGCAAGCTGCTGCTGGACCCGTACGGCAAAGCGTTCGAGGGCGATTTCGGGACCGCCACCGCGCCCTACAACTTCGGGCAGAACTCACTCGGGCACACCATGACCGGGGTGGTCATCGACCCGTACTTCGACTGGGCCGACGATCGCGCGCCGAAACGCCCGTACCACGAGACCGTCATCTACGAGGCGCACGTGAAGGGCATGACCGTCACGCATCCGGAGGTGCCGCCGGAACTGCGCGGCACCCTCGCGGGCATGGCGCATCCGGCGATCCTCGAGCACCTGCGGGGGCTGGGAGTGACGGCCGTGGAGCTCATGCCCGTGCACCAGTTCCTCGACGACCGCATTCTGCTGGATCGCGGACTGCGGAATTACTGGGGCTACAACAGCTTCGGCTATTTCGCGCCGCATCGGGGCTATGCGGCGGGCTCCTCCCCCGCCGCCGCGGTCACCGAATTCAAGACCATGGTGCGCGCCTTTCACGCCGCCGGTATCGAGGTGATCCTCGACGTGGTCTACAACCACACCGCCGAGGGCAATGAATTCGGGCCGACCATCAGCTTCCGCGGCATCGACAATGCCGCGTATTACCGCCTGGTGGACGATGATCCGCAGCATTACATGGATTACACGGGCACCGGGAACAGCTTCAACATGCGCCACCCGCACGCCCTGCAGCTGATCATGGATTCGCTGCGCTACTGGATCCTCGACATGCGCGTGGACGGATTCCGCTTCGACCTGGCCGCCACCCTGGCCCGCGAATTGCACGATGTGGACCGGCTTTCCACTTTCTTCGACCTGGTGCACCAGGACCCCGTGGTGAGCCAGGTGAAGCTCATCGCCGAACCCTGGGATGTGGGCGAGGGCGGATATCAGGTCGGCAATTTCCCGGTGGCCTGGACCGAATGGAACGGCAAATACCGTGACACCGTGCGGGATTACTGGCGCGGGCAGCCGGCGACGCTGGGCGAGTTCGCCTCCCGGCTCACCGGATCCTCGGATCTGTACGAGGCCACCGGCCGCCGGCCCAGCGCCAGCATCAATTTCGTGACCGCGCACGACGGATTCACGCTGGCGGATCTGGTGTCCTACAACGAGAAACACAACGACGCCAATGGCGAGGGCAATCACGACGGCGAGAACTACAACCGCTCCTGGAACTGCGGCGTCGAGGGCCCGACCGAGGATCCGGAGATCCTGGCCCTGCGCGCGCGGCAATCCCGTAATCTGCTCGCCACCCTGATGCTCTCCCAGGGCACCCCGATGCTGTTGCACGGCGACGAATTCGGCCGCACCCAGCGCGGCAACAACAATGTCTACTGTCAGGATTCTCCGCTGTCGTGGATGGACTGGACGTTCGTGGACACCAATGCCGATCTGCTCGAATTCACCAGGCGCGCGGTCGCGCTGCGCGCCGCGCACCCGGTGTTCCGGCGGCGCCGCTTCTTCGATCCGGCGCCCGCTCCCCAAGACCTGGGCGATATCGCCTGGTTCACCCCCGGCGGCGCGGCCATGACCGACGCCCACTGGGAGACCGGCTTCGCCCGCTCGCTGGCAGTGTTCCTCAATGGCGACGGCATCAACGAGCCGGGCCCGCGCGGGGAACGCATCGCCGACGACTCGTTCCTGCTGTGCTTCAACGCTCACGACCAAGCCCTGGACTTCACCCTCCCCGACGCCCGGCACGGTAATGCCTGGTCGGTCGCCCTGGACTGCGCCACGCCCACCGGCCGCCCCGCCGCCGACACCGTCTTCTCCGCTGCCGCAACGGTGCAAGTGCCCGCACGCTGTCTACTCGTGCTGCGCCGTACGGCATGATCGATACCGCCATGACCAGCTCGCCCGAAAACCTCACCGGACCCATCGCCCGGCAGACGCCCGTGCGCAGCACCTACCGCCTGCAGCTGCGGCCCGACGCGCTCACCTTCACCGACGCGCGCGCCATCGCCGAATACCTGCAGCAGCTGGGCATTTCGCATCTGTACCTGTCGCCGGTCATGACCGCGACACGCGGCTCCACCCACGGCTACGACGTCACCGATCCGACCACGGTGTCGGCCGGGCTGGGCGGGCCGACCGGGCTCAAGGCCCTCGCCGACGAGGTGCGCAGCCGCGGTATGGGACTCATCGTGGATCTGGTGCCCAACCATGTGGCGGTGGCCGATCCGCGACAGAACCAGTGGTGGTGGGATGTGCTGCGGCAGGGCAAGAAGTCCAAGTACGCCACCTGGTTCGATATCGACTGGACGCCGGGCAACGGCGCGGGCGGGCGCATCGCACTGCCGGTCCTGGCCGGGGAGAACGACCCGGCGGCGCTGACCGTGGACCGCTCCGGGCCCGAACCCATGCTGGCACTGCACGATCTGCGCTTCCCCATCGCGCCCGGCACCGACGGCGAGAACGCGCTGCGCATTCACGACAAGCAGCACTACCGCCTGGTCAACTGGAAGTCGGGGCTGTGCGGATACCGCCGCTACTTCACCGTGGGCGGGCTGGCCGCAATCCGGCAGGAGGAACCGGCGGTCTTCGAGGCCACCCATCGGGAACTGGCCGCCTGGTGCGAACACGACCTCATCGACGGTGTGCGCGTGGATCATCCCGACGGACTGGCCCAGCCCGCCGAGTACCTGCGGCGGCTGCGCCAGCTCATCGGGCCGCAGCGGCTGCTGCTGGTGGAGAAGGTGCTCTCCAATCGTGAACCGCTCGACGCCACCCTGCCCATCGACGGCACCACCGGCTACGACTCCCTCGCCGACATCGGCGGCGTGCTCATCGACCCGGACGGCGAGAAACAGCTCACAGACCTGTCGCGGCAGTTCACCGGGCACGGCAGCGACCGAGCCTGGTTCACCGAGCAGGAACACCGGATTCGCCGCGCCGTCGCTGAGACCATGCTGGTGCCCGAGGTGCGGCGGCTGGTCGCCGCGGTCAAGCGTGACGCCCGCGCCGACGCCTTCGACACCATGGCGCTCACCAATGCCGTCATCGAAGTGCTGTCGTTCATGCCGGTCTACCGCACCGACTACGCACCGCTGGCGGGCATGGTCGGGGCCGTCGTCGCCGAGGTGGCGCGGCGCAATGCCGAGCTGACCGCGCCGCTGCAGGTGCTGGTGACCGCGCTGGCCACCGGTGGCGAGGCCGCCACCCGCTTCCATCAGGTGGGCGGGGCGATGAGCGCGAAAGCCGTGGAGGACACCATGTTCTACCGCGCCGCGCGGCTGGTGTCGCTGCAGGAGATGGGCGCGGACCCGGCCCGCTTCGGCTGCTCGCCCATCGAGTTCCACCTCGCCAATGCCGAACGCGCGCAACGCTGGCCGGCCACCATGACCGCGCTGTCCACCCACGACACCAAGCGCGGCGAGGACGTGCGCGCCCGCATCGGCATGCTCTCGCAGGTGCCCGACATCTGGGCGCGCTCGATCAGCACCTGGGAGGAGATCGCGCCCGGACCCGACGGCGCGACCACACTGTTCCTGCTGCAGAACATGTTCGGGGTGTGGCCCGCCGACGGCCGCCCGGCCGCGGCGGTACCCGCGCTGCGCGAGCGGCTGCATCGGTTCGCGGAGAAGGCGGTTCGCGAGGCCGGCACCCAATCCTCCTGGGAGGAACCGGATGTCGAGTTCGAGACGGCGGTGCACCGCTGGATCGACACCGTCATCGACGGGCCCGTCGGCGCCGAACTGGGTGAGTTCGTGGCCGACCTGGCCGGCCACGCCTGGACCGACGCGCTGGCGCAGAAGCTGCTGCAACTGTGCGGCCCCGGCATCCCGGACATCTACCAGGGCTGCGAACTGTGGGAGGACTCGCTCGTCGATCCCGACAATCGCCGCCCGGTGGACTTCACCCACCGTTCCCTGCTGCTGCAATCCCTCACCGGCACACCGGACCTCGACCCGACGGGTGCGGTCAAGATGTGGATCGTGGCGTACGCGCTGTGGCTGCGCCGCGAACGCCCCGACTGCTTCGTCGGCGGCGCCTACATCCCGCTGTTCGCGGCCGGCGACCGTGCCCAGCACCTGCTCTCCTACGCTCGCGGCCGCACCGGGGAGACCCCCGAGGTGATCGTGGCCGTCACCCGGCACAGCATCCGGCTGGACGAGGCGGGCGGCTGGGCCGACACGGTGCTGGATCTGCCGCAGGGACACTGGACCGACCGGCTCACCGGCCATACCTTCTCCGGGCGCGCGCGGCTGGAGAAGCTGTTCGCCCGGCTACCGGTGGCCCTGCTGGTGCGCTGAGCGGCCGGCCGGTCAGGCGGCGGATCTTTCCGGACCGCCGCCCTGGTCGTCACCGGTGGTGGGCGGCGCCTGGTGGATGGGCTCGATGAGATCCGGCGGCACCGGACCGCCCCGATGCTCGCACCAGCGGTGAATATTGGCCGGGCGGTAGCCCTTCCGGTCCGGGACGGTGGCGGCCAGGAAGCTGTCCTGGTCCTCGGGCTGCAGCAGCTTGCGCCACGAATCCCAGTAGAAGCGCGGGCTGCGCAGGCTGGTCGTCAGGCGGGCGTAGTTCAGTACCCGGAAGCCCGGGCTCAGCGAATCATGCAGGTGCATGGCGTCGAACGGGCAACTGCTGAGCAGGGTGCCGAGGCGGTCGTGATCGAAGGCCAGTCCCTCGGCCTCGGCCTCGGCGATCATCCAGCGCAGGGTGATGTCGGACAGTCCGCAGTCGGCGTAGCCGCCGCCGATATCGCTGTGCACGCCCTCGAACCAGACCTGCTTCACCCGGTCGGGACGGTTGTAGAGATTGCGCTGATCGTCGGGAATCTCCCACAGGCAGGGCGCGAAGGCGCGCCGCCGCTCATCGATGGCCAGCGCCTGCCGCGCGCACAGCACGATGTGCGAGAGCCGTACATCGTGGAAGCGGTGCAGCCGCGATGTGAGGCCCGGGACGCCCATCGCGCCCACGGTGTCGAAGACGCCGAGGAAATTGATGACCGGCCTCTCGGGGTGGCAGTTCGCGGCGCGGAAGGCCGCCCACTCCGGCGGATCGGGTTCGTCCGGGTTCTTCTTGCGGGTCTTGTAGATCTCCAGCGCCTTCGGGTATCGACCCCCGATGATGGCCTCGTAGGTCAGGATTCCGAGCCGGTTGATCATCCCCGCCAGGCTGCGGGCGGTGTACGCGCCGCGGCTGAAGCCGAAGATGTAGATCTCGTCCCCGGGCTCCCAGTTCAGGGCCAGCTGCCAGTAGGCGGCCGACAGATTGGCCTCCAGACCCAGCCCGAACGCGCCGCCCAGCAACTTGTCGGACATGAAGCCGCGCGAGCCCGGGCCCGAGACGTAGTTGATGCGCTGACCGACGGACTTCCCCTCCCTGTCCGTCCCGGTCAGCTTGACCGTTTCCGCAATCTTCACGATGTTCGACACCGTCGAGCTCGACTCGGCCTTCCAGGTGCCGTCACAACACACGACCAGCCTTTTCATGAACGTCAGCCTCCCGTCCTGACCGTTCGGTTTCACGCGTAGTGAACTACCCGATTATCGCGCCGCCGCCACGCGGTCGTTAATCCCGGCGCGCGCCTCACAGGCACCTCTCCCCGCAGGGTTAACACCCCGCGCTCGCGCGGCGATCGCTCACGATTCGTTCACGATCCCTGTGGCACCGTGGCGGCATGTCCGACGATGGAGTGAGCGCCCGCAGCGTATGTGTCCTGGTATGCGAGGACGACGAGCGGCTGGGCGAGCGGGTCGCGGACGGACTGCGGGCGGCCGGATTCATCGTCGATCTGGCCCGCAATCTCACCGACGCCGCCGAGCAGTGCGGGGTGCGGATCTACGACTGCCTCATCGTGGACCGCGGGCTACCGGACGGCGACGGACTGGAACTCGTACGGCGGCAACGGGAATCGGGGGATCGCACACCCGCATTGCTGATCACCGCGCGCGACAGCCCCGCCGATCGGCGCGAGGGCTACGCGGTCGGCGCGGACGACTATCTGGCCAAGCCGTTCTCGCTGGGCGAACTCGCCGCGCGGGTGCGGGCGCTGTGCTCGCCGCGGCGCTCGCCGCACTCGCCGGTGCTCACCATCGGGGATCTGGTGGTGGACCGATTACGTCGCCGGGTGCGCCGCCGCGGAATCCTGCTGACCATGACCACCCGCGAATTCTGCGCGCTGGAACTGCTGGCCGCGCGCGCCGGAACCCTCGTCACCCCGGCCGAGATCGCCGCCTTCTGCAGCGATTCAACCTCGACCGCGGGCGTGGACGAGGTGATCACCCGCCTGGACCGCAAGCTCGGCCGGCCGCGGATCATTCACAGCTCGGCGGCGGGATACCTCCTGCACGCCTGAATGCCCCACCGGGGCAACCGGACCCGTGTGATCCGAACGAGGGGTCGGATTACACGGGCCACCGGTCAGGTCAGATACCGGTAGGCGGGCGAGTTCGGATCCAGCCGCTCACACTGGATCGGCGCCTTGTCCATCCGCTCGAGCAGCGGTCCCAGGCCCTCCGGGGTACCCAGTTCGATACCGACCAGGGCGGCGCCGGTTTCGCGGTTGTTGCGCTTGACGTACTCGAACACGGTGATGTCGTCATCGGGGCCCAGGACCTCGTCCAGGAAGCGGCGCAGCGCGCCGGGCTCCTGCGGGAAGTCCACCAGGAAATAGTGTTTCAGGCCCTGATGCACCAGCGACCGCTCGATGACCTCGCCGTAGCGGGAGACATCGTTGTTGCCGCCCGAGAGCAGCACCACCACCGTCGAACCCGGCTCGATCTCGACCTCGCGCAGCGCCGCCGACGCGAGCGCGCCCGCCGGCTCGGCGACGATGCCCTCGTTCTGGTACAGCTCCAACATCGCGGTGCAGATGGCGCCCTCGTCCACGTGTATCATGCGGAAAGAGCCTGCGCCCGAACCGGTTTCAGTACTGGTCAGCAGGGGCAGCGAGGCGTGCGAGCGAACCTGGCCGCCGAAGCGCACCACCGCCTGGTAACCGACCGCGCCGACCCGGCGCACAGCGGCGCCGTCCACGAACGGGTCGATCTCGGGCAGGGTCACCGGGCCGCCGGCCACCAACGCGGCCGTCATGGACGCCGCTCCCGTCGGCTCCACCGCGAGAATCGCGGAGTGCGGCGACCGTTCCCGCAGATAGGTGGCGATACCCGCCAGGCAGCCACCGCCGCCCACCGGAACCACCACCAGATCGGGCTCGCGGCCGAGCTGTTCGAGGAATTCGGCGGCGATGGTGCCCTGCCCGGCCGCGGTGCGCGGATCGTCGAAGGGCGGGACCATGGTCGCCCCGGTGCGCTTCACATCGTCGGCGGCGGCCGCGGCGGCCGCGTCGAAGGTGTCGCCGACGGCGATGAGTTCCACGAATTCGCCGCCGTGCACGCGGATTCTGTCGCGCTTCTGCTTCGGGGTGGTGGTGGGCACGTAGATGCGACCCGTGACGCCCATGGCCTTACATGCGAAAGCCACCCCCTGCGCGTGGTTTCCGGCGCTGGCGGTGACCACGCCCGCGGCCTTCTCGGCGGCGGTCAGCTGCACCATGAGGTTGTAGGCGCCGCGCAGCTTGTAGGAGCGGACGGCGGTGAGGTCCTCCCGTTTGAGGTAGACCTCGGCCCCGGTCAGCGCCGACAGCCGCGGAATCCGTTGCAGCGGCGTCGGCTCGATAATCTCCGAAATTCGCTTCGCGGCCGCATCGATCTCGTCCGCCGTCAATTCGGGCAGCGAACCGGACACTCTCTCGGCAACAACAAGCGGATCAGACACCCGAACATGCTAGCTGGGAGCATGCGAGGGGCCTGCGGCAGCGCCACGAAAAGGTCCCGGTCACATCGAACCGAGACCTTCTCTCACCGGCCGCCGTGCTTCCCGGCGATACGGCGGGCGGCGCTCAGGGGCGCGGGGTGAGGACGAACAGCGGGATCTCGCGGTCGGTCTTCTTCTGGTATTCGGCGTAGTCGGGCCACACCTCGACGGCCCGCTTCCACCAGAGGGTCTTCTCGTCGCCGGTGACCTCGCGGGCGTCGTAGTCCTTGACCACGTCGCGGTCGCGCAGTTCCACATGCGGATCGGCCTTGACGTTCCAGTACCAGACCGGGTGCTTGGGCGCGCCGCCCAGGGAGGCGACCACCGCGTACTCGCCGTCGTGCTCGATCCGCATGAGCGGGGTCTTGCGGAGCTTGCCGGACTTGTTGCCGCGGGTGGTCAGCAGGATGATCGGCACACCGCGCAGGAGGTTGGCCTCCGCGCCCCCGGAGTTCTCGTACTGCTCGGCCTGCTCTCGCGACCAGTCGGACGGGCTGGGTTCGTACTCTCCGATAAGTGGCATGAACTGGGCAACCACACGTGTTCCCGTGTTGTTCCCGACAGAAGTTTCGGTTGCCCGAACTTTGGTTCACCGTCTACCCTTACCGTATGGCAGTGGTTCACCCTACGGACACCGAGCGGCTTCGCTCGCACGCTTCCGTGGACATCGCCGGGACGGCGTGGCCGGTCTACAAGCTGGAGGCTTTGTTCGCCGGTGTGGTGGTCTGCCTGACACTCGCCCTGATCACCGGATCGGCGCAGGCCGCGGTGCTCGGCGCGACGGTGATCGCGACGCTGCGCTGGATCATCGGCGGGACGCGCAACTTCCGCTGATTCGAGCCTTCCGGCCCGTACCCTTCGACCGATTCATGCGGTTTCCCTGTTAACTCACCCGGCTGTGACAACACGTGTGCCCCGCGGCGAGGCGAGGGGCACACGATGCGACGGCGGTATCGAGATCAGCCCACGCCGAGGCAGCCTGGGCCGAGGAGGGCCTTCAGGTCGCCCATGAGGGCCGAGGAGGGCGAGACCCGCAGGTTGTCGGCCACCTTCAGCATGGTGGTGCGATCCCGGGAGCCGACGTGCTTGATGTGCACGTTCGCGGTGCCCGGGTGCCGGGACAGCACCCGCTTCAGCTCGCCGATCTTGTCGGGGGTGCACAGGCGGGTGGGGATGACCACCGACAGTGGCTTGTCCACGCCGATGGACGAAAGGTCCGGCACCACAAGGTCGTTGGCGATCAGGGAGACGCGATCGTCGCGGGCGCTGACGCGGGCCTTGACCAGGACGATGGCGTCCTCGGTGACGTCCATGCCGTAGACGGAGTAGGACTGCGGGAAGAACAGCACCTCGATGCCTCCGGTGAGGTCCTCGAGCTGGGCCGACGCCCAGGGCAAGCCGTTCTTGTTCACGCGGCGGGTGACATTGGCGAAGATGCCGCCGATGGTGACCTGCGCGCCGTCCTTGATATCGCCTTCGAGAATGGCGGGGATCTGGGTGTCGGACTGGGCCGCGAGAACGTGCTCGACGCCGTTGAGTGGGTGCCCGGACACATAGAGGCCCAGCATTTCCCGCTCCAGGGCGAGCTTGTGCTTGGTCTCCCATTCCTCGTCGGGGACCTTCACATTGAAGACGCTGGCAATGGACTCGTCGGCGTCGTCGAGGCCGCCGAAGAGGTCGAACTGACCGATGGCCTCGGCCTTCTTGGTCGACATGACCGCGTCGATGGCATCGGAGTGCACCAGCAGCAGGCCCTTGCGGGGATGCCCGAGCGAGTCGAAAGCGCCTGCCTTGATGAGGGATTCGGTGACCTTCTTGGTGCAGGCGATGGCGTCGATCTTGTTCAGGTAGTCGGAGAAGTCGGTGAACTTCGACTTCTCCTTGCGTGCCGCGATGATCGAGGCCACCACGTTCGCACCGACATTGCGGACCGCGCCCATGCCGAAGCGAATGTCGTTGCCCACGGAGGCGAATTCGAGTTCGGACTCGTTGACGTCGGGCGGCAGCACCTGGATGCCCAGGCGGCGGCAGTCGGCCAGATAGACGGCGGCCTTGTCCTTGTCATCACCGACGGAGGTGAGCAGACCGGCCATGTACTCGGCGGGATAGTTGGCCTTCAGGTACGCGGTCCAGAAGGAGACCAGGCCGTAGCCGGCGGCGTGCGACTTGTTGAACGCGTAACCGGCGAACGGGAGAATCGTGTCCCACAGCGCCTTGATGGCGGGCTTCGTGAATCCGTTCTCCAGCATGCCCTTTTCGAAGCCCTCGAATTCGGCCTCGAGGACTTCGGCCTTCTTCTTACCCATGGCGCGGCGCAGAATGTCGGCTCGGCCGAGGGAGTAGCCGGCCACCTTCTGCGCGATCTGCATGATCTGCTCCTGATACACGATCAGGCCGTAGGTATCGCGCAGGATGTCCTTCAGGGGCTCTTCGAGCTCCGGGTGGATGGGCTTGACCTCTTGCCGCCCGTTCTTGCGGTCGGCGTAGTCGTTGTGCGCGTTCATGCCCATGGGACCGGGGCGGTAGAGCGCGAGCACGGCGACGATGTCCTCGAAGCCGGTGGGGATCATGCGGCGCAGCAGATCTCGCATGGCGCCACCATCGAGCTGGAACACGCCGAGGGTTTCACCGCGCGCGAGCAGTTCGTAGGTGGCCGGGTCTTCCAGGGGCAGCGTGTCGAGGTCGAGTTCGATGCCGCGGTTGGCCTTGATATTGACCAGCGCGTCACCGATGACGGTGAGGTTGCGCAGACCCAGGAAGTCCATCTTCAGCAGGCCGATGGCCTCACACGACGGGTAGTCCCAGCCGGTGATGATCGCGCCGTCCTGCGCGCGCTTCCAGACCGGGATCGCGTCGGTGAGCGGTTCGGACGACATGATGACCGCGCAGGCGTGCACGCCGGCATTGCGGATCAGGCCCTCGAGACCACGTGCGGTCTCGTAGATCTTGTTGACGTCCGGGTTGGTGTTGATGAGCTCGCGGACCTCGGCGGCCTCTTTGTACCGCTCGTGCTCGGGATCCATGATGCCGGAGAGCGGAATGTCCTTGGCCATGATCGGCGGCGGCAGCGCCTTGGAGATCTGGTCCGCGATGGCGAAGCCCGGCTGGCCGAACTGCACGCGGGCCGAGTCCTTCAGCGCCGCTTTGGTTTTGATCGTACCGAAGGTGATCACCTGGGCGACCCGGTCGCTGCCCCACTTGTCGGTGGCGTAGCGGACCATTTCACCGCGACGGCGATCGTCGAAGTCGATATCGATATCGGGCATCGAGACGCGCTCGGGGTTGAGGAAGCGCTCGAACAGCAGACCGTGCGGAATCGGGTCGATGTTCGTGATGCCCATGGCGTAGGCGACCAGCGAACCGGCCGCCGAACCACGGCCCGGGCCGACATTGATGCCGACCGAGCGCGCGTAGGTGATGAGGTCACCGACGACGAGGAAGTAAGCGGGGAAGCCCATTTCGTTGATGACGCCGAGCTCGTACCTGGCGCGCGAGATGTACTCCTCCGGCGCCCCGCTCGGGAAGCGCCGGTCCAGGCCGACCATGACCTCGTGCTCGAGCCAGGTGGCCTGGGTGTGACCCTCGGGCACCGGGAAGATCGGCATCCGGTCGCGGTGGGCCCAGACATCGTCGTAGGACTGGACGCGCTCGCCGATCAGCACCGTGTTGTCGCACGCGTCGGGGACTTCCGCGTCCCAGATGGCGCGCATCTCCTCGGCGGACTTGAGGTAGTAGCCGGAGCCGTCGAACTTGAAGCGGGTCGGGTCCGAGAGCGTCTTGCCGGTCTGAATACACAGCAGCGCTTCGTGATTGGATGCGTCGTGCTCGTGCACGTAGTGGCAGTCGTTGGTGGCCAGCGGCGGAATGCCCAGCTTCTTGCCGACATCCAGCAGGCCCTCGCGCACCCGGCGTTCGATGGACAGCCCGTGGTCCATGATCTCGAGGAAGAAGTTCTCCGGCCCGAAGATCTCCTGCCACTTGGCGGCGGCTTCGAGGGCCTCGCGTTCGTGGCCCAGGCGCAGCCGGGTCTGCACCTCGCCCGAGGGGCAACCGGTGGTGGCGATGATGCCCTCGGCATGCTCGGCGATGATGTCGGCGTCCATGCGCGCCCACTTGCCGAGCTGACCTTCGATGGAGGCCAGACTCGACAGTTTGAACAGGTTGCGCAGACCCGTCGCGTTCTCGGCGACCATGGTCATGTGGGTGTAGGAACCCGAACCCGAGACGTCATCGCTCTTCTGCGACGGGTCGCCCCACAGCACACGCTTGGTGTTGAACCGGGACTCCGGCGCGATGTACGCCTCGATGCCGATGATCGGCTTGATGCCCTGCTTCTTGGCGGAGTTGTAGAACTCCGAGGCGCCGTACATATTGCCGTGGTCGGACATGCCGACGGCGGTCATCCCGAGCCGTGTCGCCTCTTTGAACAGGGGCGTGATCTTCGCCGCGCCGTCGAGCATCGAGTACTCGGTGTGGTTGTGGAGATGGACAAATGATCCCGACGAGGCTGACACCCGGACATACTATGCGGCCCCACCGACGAGTTCCGAAGGCACGCGGCGGCGATCACTCGAATCGGCGTGGCGGGCTCCGCGTGTCGTGTTCGACGTCACGCGGAGCGGCACGCGACTAGGCGACCGAAGCGGCAGCGGGCACGGCGGGGATAGTGGTGCGGCGCGCCGCGTGGGCGCCCCGCACCACCAGCGGCAGCACCCATGCCGACGCGAGTTGGTCCAGGCTCATCGACCCGATGCCGAGCCGATTGTGGACGAATCCGACCGACAGTCCCAGGCGGGGTTCGGCCCAGCCGAACGATCCGCCCAGACCGATGTGCCCGAAGCCCGCGTGGGCTCCCGGGACGGGCAGCGAGTGATAGCCCATGTGCCACATCATCGGGATGTAGAACAACGCGCGGTCGAGCCGGAAAGTCTCCACCTGCCGCATGGCCCTGATGGTTTCGGGCGAGAGGAAGCGGCGGCCCTGGTGCATGCCCCCGTTGGCGAGCGCGGCGTAGACGGTGGCGAGGCCGGTCGCGGTGCAGACGCCGTTGCCGGCACCCAGTTCGGTGCGCAGGATGGGCGGATCGTCGCCTTCCAACAGCTGATCCAGGCCGGGCAGGAACAGTGCGCGGGCGACCGCCCCGAGCGGACCGGGTAGCGAGTAGGCGCGGCCCAGTACCAGCGAGACATAGTTGGTGCCGACCGCCGACAGCTTGTTGCCGTGCAGCAGGGCGGCGCTGGTGGTCGACCCGGGCGGCGGGCTGCCCAGGTGAATGCCCTCGGTGCCCAGCGGTTCGGCGACTTCGGTGCGGAACAGCTCGGCCATGCCGCGGCCGGTGACCGCGCGCGCCAGGCCCGCCAGCAGCCAGCCGAAGGTGAGGGCGTGATAGGTCGGAATGCCCAGCAGATGATCGGGTTTGGCGGCGGCCAGGTGGTCCTCCATCATGCGGTGGTCGAGCACGTCGTCCAGACCGCGGGCGATCTCGGGCAGCCCGTACAGCCCGGCGCGGTGGGACAGCACCTGCCGCACCGTGATCCGCCCCTTGCCGTTGGCGGCGAATTCCGGCCAGTAGTGGGCGACCGGTGCGTCGTAGTCGATGAGGCCGCGATCGGCGAGCCGATGGATGACCGTGGCCGCAATGCCTTTGGTGGCGGAGAAGACGATGGCGCCGGTGTCGGCGTCCCAGGGCCGACGCGGCGCGGCATCCCCGATCCAGATCTCGACCAGCGGTTCCCCGCGCAAGTGCACCGTGAGCGCGCCCCCCGCACCCGGCTGACCGCCGACCATCCGTGCGAAAGTGCGCACCAGCGGACCGAATTCGACGGCCGCGTAGCCGCCCACCGTGGCCGGCAGGTCCATGAGACCCGGCGGGGAAGCGTCATTGCTCACGAATTCCACGGTACGAGCGCCGGGTGACACCGGCAATGAAGACGCGACGAGAGTTATTCCCGTTGGTCCAGTGGTTATTCCCGGTGTCCGGGTAGTGACACCGGCGTTATCGGAGCGAGCTCTACCGAGATCAAGGCGAGTTCCCGGGAGTACGGGCGGGGGCTGCGTACGCTGTGGCCATGCGGAGGGCGTGGTCGTTGGTTCCGGTGGTGCTGCTCGTGATCGTGCTGGCGCTGACCGGGTGTTCGTCGTCGAAGCAGGAGGCCGCGCCCGTCGGCGTGACCGGGGACTGGCACGGGAACATCGAGATACCCGACCATCCGCTGGCCGTCGGGGTCAGCTTCACCGGCACGGACAAGGCCACCATCGACATTCCGGCCCAGGGTATCGATGCCGCGCCGTTGAGCGGGGTGAAGAACGATGCCGGCGGCGTGGCCTGGACCATCACCAAGATTCCGGGCAACCCGTCGTTCCAGGGCAAGTACGACAAGGGCGCCGACAGCATCCAGGGACAGTTCAGCCAGTCCGGTAGGACGTTTCCGCTGAACCTGACACGCGGCAAGGTCGAGGGCCCGCCGCGGCCGCAGGAGCCGAAGCCGCCGTTCCCGTACAAGTCCGAGGACGTCAGCTTCCCCAGCGGGGACATCACCATCGCCGGGACGCTCACCGAGCCGACCATCGGCGGGCCGTTCCCGACGGTCGTGCTGATCAATGGCAGCGGGGCCAACGACCGCAATGAGGAGCTGCTGGGCCACAAGCCGTTCCTGCTGCTGGCCGACACCCTGACCCGTGCGGGGTACGCGGTGCTGCGCACCGACAAGCGCGGCGTCGGCAAGACCGGCGGGCACCTGGACACCTCGGGCTACCGGGATCTGACCGACGACATCGGCGCCGGAATGGCCTTCCTGCACGGGCGTCCAGAGATCGATGCCAAGCGGATCGGGCTGCTCGGGCACAGCGAGGGCGGGTATCTCGCGCCGCTGTACACCATGCGGCCGGACAGCGGGGTGGCGTTCGTGATCATGATGGTGGGGCCGGCGGTGCCGGGCTCGGATGTGCTGGTGGAACAGAATCGGCTGATCCTCACCGCGCAAGGGGCCACCGCGGAGCAGGTCGATCAGCAGGTGGCGTTCAGCTCCACCCTGTCGACCCTGCTGCGCTCCGGGGATCGGGAGGCCGCCAAAACCTATGTGCGACAGCACAACGACAGCCTGCCCGCCGACAAGAAGCTGTCCGACGCGGAGATCGACGGGCTGGTGACGCCGTACATGGCGGCGCTGGTCGGCTACGACCCGGCCCCGGCGCTGTCGGCGCTGCGGGTGCCGGTGCTGGCCTTCTACGGCAGCAAGGATCTCCAGGTGCCCGCGGCCCAGAACGAGGGCCCGGCGCGCACGCTGCTGGCCGCCGATCCGGATGCGACCGTGCACGTCTTCGACGGGCTCAATCACCTCATGCAGCCCGCCGGCAAGGGCACGCCCGACGAGTACGCCAAGATCGAGACGACGATCGATCCGCAGGTGCTGACCTTCGTGACGGATTGGCTGACGCAGCGATTCCCCACCGCACACTGACCGATTCGTACACATCGCCCGAAGTGGTGGCGTGCGTGCGATCCGGTTGCCAGAGTGGTGTCGTGGGAATCTACGAAGATCGGGTGCTGCCCAGGCTGGTCGACCTGTGCTGTGGTTCGAAGCAGATGAACCCCGAGCGGCAGCGGGTCTGCGCCGGGCTGCACGGGCGGGTGGTCGAGATCGGGTTCGGATCCGGGCGCAATGTGCCGTTCTACCCCGGCTCGGTGACATCGGTGAGCGCCGTCGAACCCGCTGACCTCGGGTGGCGGCTGGCCGCCGGTCGGCTGGCGGCGGCGACGGTTCCGGTGGAACGCGCAGGCCTGGATGGGCAGGCGCTGCCGTTCGAGGACGACAGCTTCGATTCCGCGCTGTCGACGTGGACGCTGTGCACCATCCCGGATGTCGAGGCCGCGCTCGCCGAGGTGCGCCGGGTGTTGGCGCCCGGCGGCACTTTTCATTTCGTCGAGCACGGTCTCGCACCGGATCCCGGTGTCCAGAAATGGCAGCACCGGTTCAACCCGATGCAGAAGGCGCTGGCCGGTGGCTGCCACCTCGACCGCGATATTCGCGGGTTGATCGAGACCGCGGGCTTCGAAATCCGCGAAATCGATCTGTATTACCAGCAGGGGCCGAAGCCCTGGGTCGCACTCGCCTTGGGCACCGCGGTAGCCGTGTGAGCAGTTACCGCGGTGATCGGCGTGCGAGCTACTCCGGCCAGCCGCCGTACGGGACGGTGATCAATTCCATGTAGTGCCCGACGGGGTCGAGGAAATAGATCCCCCGGCCGCCGTCATTGTGGTTGATCTCGTTGACGCCCTGCTGACGCGGATCGGCCCAGAAGGTCAGGCCGTACCGCTTGATCTTGTCGTAGGCCGCGTCGAATTCGTCCTCGGAAACCAGGAAGGCGTAATGCTGCGGTTGCGGCTCGCCCTCGAAACCCGGTGGCAGATTGGCGAAGTCGAAGGTGACGCCATTCCCGACGGTAATCGGAATGAACGGACCGTACGGCTTGCCCACCTCCAACCCGAGGATGTCCGCCCAGAATTCGGCGGAGACCCGATTGTCCGTGCACGCGACAATGGTGTGGTTGAACTGGATAGTGATAGGAATTCTCCTGTGTTCGTGACGATCCCGACCCTGGACCGGTACAAGTCGGCCGACAGGAGCATCGCCACGCCCTCGACGGTAACCACCTGCCGCCGATTCCGCCAAGCGCCCTGTGCAAACCGCCACAGCGCGCAGTGGCCCCCGAAAGTCGGGGCGGCTCGGCGTCCACGTCGCCCGCGGTGCGGCGACAGCCTGATGAAACCCGAAGGCGCGCAGAACGTCCCGCGCATTCTCGGCCGGTACTCGCGCAATGTCGCCCCGGTGCAGGACCGCCCTCGATGCGACCCGCACCAACGAGTTCGCGGAGAAGGCCCGGGGCCGCTCGCAAACCCTGACCGGCCCACGTGGAACCGCACATCGATCGAGGGTGTGCGGTTTCGCGCTATTCCGGGACGGCGACCACCGTGCGGCGGGAGCGGCGCAGGGCGTCGACCGTGAAGACGACCAGCGCCAGCCAGATCAGCGCGAACCCCGCCCAGCGGGACGCGGGCATGGGCTCGTGCCCCACCGCCACCTCCCATGCCAGCTGCAGTCCGGGGGTGAGGTACTGCAGAATTCCCATGGTGGACAACGGCACTCGCGGAGCCGCCAGCGCGAACAACACCAGTGGCACGAGGGTGACCGGGCCGGTCAGCATGAGCAATCCCGTATGCGGAACCGAGGAACCGAAGGTCGCGTTGCCGGTCACCGCGATCGCGGTCACCGCGATCAGCGCGAACGGCGCGGCCGCCAATCCCTCTGCCGCCAGGCCGGGTAGCGCGTCGAGCCGAATCACCTTCTTGACCAGCCCATAGGTAGCGAAGGAACAGGCCAGGATCAATGCGATCCACGGGGGCCGACCGTAATCGATGGTCAGCACGATCACCGCCGTGGCGCCCAGCCCCAGCGCGACCCACTGCGGAGCCCGCAGCCGCTCCCGGAAGACGATGACCCCGAATGCCACCGTCACCAGCGGATTGATGAAATACCCCAGCGCGCACTCCACCACGTGATGCGAGATCACGCCGTAGACGTACGCGCCCCAGTTCATCGAGATCGCCGCCGACGCCACGGCCGCCAACCGCCAGGTCCGCGCATCGATTCGCCGCAGCTCCCCCAGCCGCCCGGCGAGTGTCATCACCAGCAGCGAGACCACCAGCGTCCAGAGAATCCGCTCGGCCAGCACCTCCCCCGCGCTCGCGAAGGACAGCAGTCCGAAGAACGCCGGAAACAGTCCCCAGATGAAATACGCCCCGATGCCGAAGGCGATGCCCGCGTCCCGGGCGCCCTCGTGTCCCGCCGACCGATCCCGCCGAGTCGTATCGACCACTACGTCTGCGTTCCCCGGTCCTTCGGCCACCCGATTACGTTAGCCTGCGCAACAAACGTCACGACAGTGAATACATAGGATGATCCTCACATGCCGGTCCGGTGCGTGACGGGCAGCTACGGGCCAGTTTTCTTTGGTCGCCCTTTACTGTGGAGGGCATGTCGATTACTGCGCAGGCAGCTAGTCCACCCAGCCCACCCGCGCTGGGGCTCACCTTCGCCGAGGTGGAGCAGCGGAGGCAGGACGGGCTGACCAACGACGTGCCGGAGCGGGCCAGCCGGTCCGTCAAGGACATCGTCAAGGCGAATGTGTTCACCCGGATCAATGCGATCCTCGGTGTGCTGTTCATCCTGGTGCTGGCCACCGGCTCGCTCATCGACGGCATGTTCGGGCTGCTGATCATCGCCAACAGCGCGGTCGGCATCATCCAGGAGGTCCGGGCCAAGAACACCCTCGACAAGCTGGCCATAATCGGGCAGGCCAAGCCCATGGTGCGCCGCGAGGGCATCGCCGGGGCCGTCGCGCCGCAGGAGATCGTGCTCGACGACATCATCGAGCTCGGGCCCGGCGACCAGATCGTCGTCGACGGCGAGGTGATCGAGACCGAACTGCTCGAGGTCGACGAGTCGCTGCTCACCGGTGAGGCCGACCCCATCGACAAAACCCGTGGCGCGCAGATCATGTCGGGCAGCTTCGTGGTGTCGGGCAGCGGCGCCTACCGGGCCACCAAGGTCGGCAAGGACGCCTACGCCGCCAAGCTCGCCGACGAGGCCAGCAAGTTCACGCTGGTCAAGTCGGAATTGCGCAGCGGCATCGACACTATTCTGAAAGTCATTACCTACCTGCTGATTCCGGCGGGCCTGCTGTCCATCTACAACCAGCTCTTCTCCTCCAAGGAATCCTGGCGGCCCGCCGTCAACGGCATGGTGGCCGCGCTGGTGCCCATGGTGCCCGAGGGTCTGGTGCTGATGACCTCGATCGCCTTCGCGGTCGGCGTGGTCCGGCTCGGTGCGCGCAAGTGCCTCGTGCAGGAGCTGCCCGCCATCGAGGGGCTGGCCCGGGTGGACGTGGTGTGCGCGGACAAGACCGGCACCCTCACCGAGAACGGCATGCGGCTCGCGGAAGTCCGTCCCGTGAACGACATTCCGGAGGCGACACTGCGTGAGGTACTCGCCGCGCTGGCCGCGGACGACCCGCGGCCCAATGCCAGCGTGCTGGCCATCAAGGAGGCCCTGCCGGACGCGCCCGGCTGGGAATCCACCGGGGTCGCGCCGTTCTCCTCCGCCAAGAAGTGGAGCGGCATGTCCTACGGCGAGCACGGCAACTGGCTGATGGGTGCGCCGGACGTGCTGCTGGACCCGGCCTCCGAGATCGCCGACACCGCACAGGACATCGGGGCCAAGGGGCTGCGCGTCCTGCTGCTGGCCCGCAGCGACCGGCCGGTGGATGCGCACGACGCGCCCGGGCGGGTCACCCCGGCGGCGCTGGTGGTGCTCGAGCAGAAGGTGCGGCCCGACGCCAAGGGGACGCTGGAATACTTCGCCTCCCAGCATGTCTCGACCAAGGTCATCTCCGGCGACAATGCGGTGTCGGTCGGCGCGGTGGCGTCCTCACTGGGGTTGCCCGGGGGCGACGACCCGGTCGACGCTCGCAAACTTCCGACCGATCAGAACGAGCTGGCGGACGTGCTCGAGCACAAGACCGTGTTCGGCCGCGTCCGCCCGGATCAGAAGCGCGCCATGGTCGGTGCGCTGCAGTCGCGCGGCCACACCGTCGCCATGACCGGCGACGGCGTCAACGACGTACTCGCACTGAAGGACGCCGACATCGGCGTCGCCATGGGCTCGGGCAGCCCGGCCACCCGCTCGGTGGCGCAGATCGTGCTGCTGGACAACAAGTTCGCGACCCTGCCCTATGTCGTCGGCGAGGGCCGCAGGGTGATCGGCAATATCGAGCGGGTCTCCAACCTGTTCCTCACCAAGACCGTCTACTCGGTGGTGCTGGCCTTCCTGGTCGGCATCGCGGGCATCGGGTCACAGATCTTCAGCTACAAGGCCATCGGCTACCCGTTCCTGCCCCGCCACGTGACGATCGCCGCCTGGTTCACCATCGGCATCCCAGCCTTCATCCTCTCGCTGGCGCCCAACAACGAGCGTGCCCGCACCGGATTCGTCGGCCGCGTCATGCGATTGGCGATCCCGTCGGGTGTCGTGATCGGCGTGATGACCTTCATCTCGTACCTGATCGCCTACAAGGGCCCCGACGTCAGCGAGACCGCGAAGATCCAGGCCGGCACCACCGCCCTGATCACGCTGCTGATCATCGCGGTGTGGGTGCTGGCCATCGTCGCCCGCCCATGGAACTGGTGGAAGATCCTGCTGGTGGCGGGCTCCATCGTGGGATACCTGATCCTGTTCGCGGTGCCGTTCACCCGCCACTTCTTCAAACTGGACCCGTCGAATGTCGCGCTGACGAGTTTGGCCATCGTGTGCGGCGGAATCGGCATCGTCCTGGTCGAGGTTGCCTGGTGGCTCAGCGCCAAGTACCTCGGCGAATCGCCCCACACGCGGGTACCGGCGGACGAAGACGCCTGATCCGGAAGCGTTTCGAGCCGGGGCCGTGCCGCCACCCCGGCTCGAATCATGTTCAGCGCGAGAGCATGTGGAGCGTCTCATCCGCGAGGGCGTAGATGCGATGGGTGACGGGATCGACCGGGATGACAGCCGGGCCGCACCCGACGCGAGATCGACGATCCGGACATCGCCCGTCGTGCCCTCCGCCGAAGGGACGGTAGCCACGGCCTGATCGGGAATCCAATCGTGCGACCCGCCGCCCGCCACGCAGCCCGGGAAAGCGTTGGGGCGGTTTCGGATTGCGGCCATCCGAGCGGCATCGACCTGCGATGACGGTCGAATTGGTCGCATGATTCGGCTCGCCGGGGTGGTGCCGTCCTGGGCAGTAATTAAATTCGCAGGTACCTTGAGCGCCATGGAGGTCTTGCTGCATCAGCTCGACGCATTCGCCGACGCGCCGTTCTCGGGCAATCCCGCCGCGGTCATGCCGCTGCTGTCCTGGCTGCCGGACGAACTGCTGCAGCGGCTGGCCGAGGAGAACAATCTCGCCGAGACAGCCTTCTACACCTCGGCGCTACCGGCGGAAGCGGGTGCGCCGCCGGACAACTCGCCCGCCTTCCATCTGCGGTGGTTCACGCCGACAGTGGAGGTGGACCTGTGCGGGCACGCCACCATGGCCGCGGCCGCGCAGATCCTGGAGGACATGCATCCGGGGGCGGATCGGGTCCATTTCTATACGCGCAGCGGGTGGTTGCGGGTGGATCGGGACCGGGACGACCTGGTGCTCGACCTGCCGTCGGTGTCGTCGGTGGAAATCGATGTGCACGAGGAACTTCCGCATCAGCTGGCGCAGGCGCTGGGGGTGCGGCCGCTGCGTGCGTTCGAGGGGACCGATGTGGTGCTGGTCGTGACCGCCGAACACGAAGTGCGCGAATCCCGTCCGAACTTCTCGGCCTTTCCCGAGTTGAACCGCGCCGCCATCCTCACCGCGACCGGCGACGAGGTCGACTTCGTGTCCCGGGTCTTCGCGCCCGGTCAGGGCATTCCCGAGGACCCGGTCACCGGGTCGGCGCACGCCCAGCTCACCCCGCTGTGGAGTCGCGAACTCGGGCGCACCAGCCTCACCGCCCGCCAGCTCTCCCGGCGCGGCGGGGCCATGCACTGCGCCCTCACCGGCGACCGGGTGCGGCTCACCGGCCGCTGCCGCCGCTACCTCGACGGCGTAGTCCGCCTGCCGGACTGAGCAATTCAGCGCTCGGTGACCTGCCGGGTGAGAGCGTGCAGGTCCGTGGTGCGGTAGCCGGGGTAGCCGTGCAGTAGCTCCAGCCATTCGGCGGGGACGGCCGAGGCGCCCCAGCGAGCGCCGAGCAGGCCGCCCGCGATGGCCGCCGTAGTGTCGGTGTCGCCGCCCGCGCGCACCGCGAGTTCCAGTGCGGCGGGCAGGGTTTCGGCGTGTGTGATGGCCCACCAGGCCGTCTGCAGGGCGTGCACCACCCAGCCGTTCTTGGGGAAGTCGACCGGGCTGCCGGTTTCGGCCTTGTCCAGCAACGGTCCCCAGAAACCCGTATCCACCTGGGACAGCGCGTCGCGCAGGCCGTCATAGGTGCCGAACAGGATGGCGTGGCGGATCGCCAGGGTCCAGAGCTTGCACGCCTGCATGGCCTGCATATCGTAATGGGTCAGTGAACTGACGAGTTTGGCTGCCTTACCGCACTTCTCGGCATCGTCGAGATAGGCGAGAGCGACCGGAGCGGTACGCATGAGCGAACCATTGCCCGCCGTCAGGCCGGTCAGACCGTGGGCGCGCATCTGCATGGCGCGCCCGGTCCGATCACGCCACTCCAGCACCTCACGGGTCTGGTTGCCGATGTCCTTGGGTCCGGAATCCCACCAGGCCACGAATTCGGCCGCGACCGCGTCCAGCCCCTCCGGGCTGCAGAGGTCCCCCACTCGCGCGGCCGCCCGCGCCACCGCGACCGCCATGGCCGTGTCGTCGGTCCACTCACCCGGCGCCCACCCGAACGCGCCTCCGCCCCGCATCCGGATCTCCGCGTCCGGACCCGGCACGGTGAACTCGTAGCCCGCCCCCAGCGCGTCTCCGGCCGCGGTCCCCAGCAGTACCCCGGCGGCCCGGTCGGCCTGCTCCCGCGTCAATTCCATCTGCGCTCGCCTCTTCCGCTCCGATGCGTCCACTCGATCTATCGCGACGTTACCCACCGCGCGGGCACGCCGAACCGCGCAGCCGCCGTCTTTACGGGTTCTGCACTACGCTCGGGGACACTTCCGTGCAGTGTCACCGCCGCAGTTGTTCCGTGCACTCCCGCTCCGCCACTCGGATGGAAGATCCGGAGGTTCTGCCGATGATGAACCAGGTCGCCGATCCCACCCTGACCGCGGCACACCCGTCGGCCACGCCGCTCGTTCCCGTCCCCGGCTCCGGGCACATCTTCGACGTCACCCGCCGGCTCGGCACCGTCGACATGGACGAGAACCAGTACCTGCGCATCGACGGCACCGCCCGCCACCTGCAGGACGCCGGCGTCGACCATCTCGTGCACGTCGGCGCCCTCGACTCCCACCCGCACTGGATCGTGCGCCGCACCGTCATCGACGTACTGCGCCCCATCACCTGGCCCACCCAGCTGCGCATCCGCCGCTGGTGCTCGGGCATCTCCACGCGCTGGTGCACCATGCGGGTCCGGATCGACTCCGACACCGGCGGCCTGATCGAAACCGAAGGCTTCTGGATCCACATGAACAAGGAGACGATGAGCCCGTCCCGGCTGGCCGACGAATTCTTCGAGCTCATGTGCACCACCACCGACAACCACCGGCTGCGCTGGCGGCAATGGCTCGACGAACCCCAGCCGCGCACGCCCGCCACCCGATTCCCCCTGCGCCGCACCGACACCGACCACTTCCAGCACATCACCAACACGGCCTACTGGCATGCCGTCCACGAATTCACCTCCGAAGCAACAGATCTCGTCCAGGGGCCGCACCGATTCATCCTCGAATACAACAAGCCCATCCGCTACGGCGAAACGTTGGACATCCACACCGCGCGCACGCCCGACGCCCTCACCCTCTGGTTCTCCGTCGACCACGACACCCGGGCCATCGCCCAGCTCCGCCGCGTCGCATCCTGATCGCCCCCGGGCCGATGATTCCGACGGTCTCGGTCCGTCTCGACTCGTATCAGCCCACCGAGGAGGAACGATGCTCGCAGATCCGGTATCGGCAGAGGACCTGAACATCTACGGCAAGGCCGAGCTGCCCTGGGACCGCGTCCAGAAGGCAATCGACGCGTGGATCGGGCTGCCCGAGACGCCACAGTTCCTCGGCACCGTCAGCCCATCCGGCAAACCCAGCTCAGCAGGGATCGGGGGCATCGAAGCCGACGGCCACATCTACTTCACCAGCGGGCCCGCCAGCAAGAAGTCACGCAACCTGGCCGCCAACCCGTTCTGCACACTGTCCATCCGATTCCCGGACGTAGACCTCGTGCTGTCCGGAGAAGCCCATCGGATCGTCGATCCCGCCGAACTCGATCGCGTCGCCGCCGTGTACCGCGCCGGCGGTTGGCCCGCGGAACGATCCGGCGACGCGGTCACCGCGCCCTACAGCGCCCAGAGCGCCGGACCCGCCCCCTGGCACCTCTACCGCCTCACCATCCACACCGCGGTAGGCGTGGCCCTGACCGACCCCCACGGCGCCACCCGCTGGCACTTCGCATACTGACCGCCACCAAACTGTCAGGGCGAGCCCAGGATTCGACCATCCGGCCCGCCGCATAATCCCACCCCTTCACCCGGACCGCCGGTTCCGGTGACCCAGGCCAACATTGGATTCGAACGGTTTGGCGCTCGGCAGAATCGCCGGACTCCTCCACGTCGGCAGAGTCGTCACCCTCCGGCGGCCCCGAAAAACAAATCAGCGAACATCTCCCGCGGAAACAACTTCCGTCGATGCTCCGCCAGCAACGCGAACACACTGCCCGCGGGAACCAAATGCCCTACCAACGCCGCCGCGTCCATCAACTCCGGATTCGACCCGCCCGCACCCTGCACCCCCATGATCATCCTCAACGAATCCGAACAACACGCGGGTTACTCAGCAGATTCCTCGTAGCTGCGGGACCTGGCGGTGATGCTGAGGTCGCCGGTGCGATAGCGGTGGCAGTTACGACGGCAGCGGCGGGCCTCAGTTGCCAAGGGAGCGCCTACTCGGTGCGGGGACTCGGGCGTGGGGTTGTGGTCGGCGGGTGCGGTCGTGGCGGGAATTTCGGGGCAGGCGTTCGAGATTCGCGGATGGCCGTCCGGCCGAGAGGTCGGGGGCCATTACCGACAGCCGGTGCTGGTGGTAGTCGGCGGTGCCGTGCAGATCGTCGATGGTCTTGGCTTGTGGTGCAGACCAGGAGGCCGAATTCGTAGGCCAGTGGTGAGTTTGCGGTGGGGGGTGTCTGTGAAAGGTGATCCGTGCAGTCCCTGGGCCGGGATCGGCGGGAGACGGCTCCCAACCCGGCGCCAGCCCAAGCCCGGCAGGGCAGGCGACATGACCCACACCTCCCCGTCCCTGCACACACCAGCAGGGCGCGAACAGTCCGGGAATCACGCCACCCGTGAACCCCACCTCAGGCGACTGGATTCGATCGCAGCAACCACCCACTGCCCCACGTGATGTCGATCGTTCACCCGCGGGGTGCCGGTCGGGTCGAGACGTATCGGGGCAATCCAACCGGTACGCCCCCGATAAGGGGAATCCCTGCCCATGACAACGGTTTTCCAACCGTCGGGACTGTCGTTGACCAGCGCATGGCAGCGATCACATGCCAAGGTCAGGTTGGTCAGATCCGTGGGGCCGCCTTCGGCCCAGTCGGTGATGTGGTGCACCGCGCACATCGACGCGGGAGCATCGCATCCGGGGCGGGTGCAGCCCTTGTCGCGGACGATCAACGCCAACCGTTGAGCCGGGGCCGCCAGCCGCTGGCAGCGACCCAGGAACAGCGGCAGCCCGTCCGCATCCAGGACCGTCAGCACCGGGCGGGTGCCCTCGGCCAGCTTCAACGCCTCGTTGATGGACACGTGCCCGCCCGAGGCGGTGGTCGCGACCCCGGCCCCACGCTCGAGGTCGTTGAGGGACATGGTCACGATGGCCTGCACGGGCAGACCCCGGTGGGACCCGAGCTTGGCGGGGTCGACACCGGGCTGCAGAAGCGCGAACAGAGCGTCATGCGTGCGCTGACCGGCGTCACGACGGTCACGGCGCGCAGCGGCCTCGAGGATCTTCGAGTCGACGACCTTGACCGCGGCGGTGACGCTGTCGACGTCGTCGATATTGCACATGCCGGGACGCGCCAGCTTGGCAAAGACAGCGTCGAGCAGCGCGCGCAGTTCAGGGGTGATCCAGCCCTCGATCCACGACATCCCATCCACGCCGGGACGACCCAGGATCAGGCCACGCCGACGACGGCGGTCGGCATCGGAGACGACCTTGCCGTCAGGGTCGATGCGGGCGAGGATGTCGCGACCGATCTTGGGCAGGTCATCAGGCCACCCGACACGCGAGTGGCCGACGAGGACGTCCTCGGCTTCAGTGCGGGTCTCGGCGGGGATGTTCGCGGGCAGGTGGGTCATGACGTCGATGATGTTGCGGACATGATCGCGTGAGATATCGCCTGCCTCAAAGGCTTCGGCGGTCTTCTCCAACACGGCCGGGCGCAGGTGTCCGGAGGGTTCGAAGAACTCTCCGCACTGGCGGGTGATCTTCACCCGCACCGACGCGTCGTACCTCGACAATCCCAGCGTCTGTCGCAGGAACGGCACCACATCTTTGGCCCCACTACCTTCGGGCAGCGAACGATTACACGCTTCGATGATCAAACGTGAATCCAGGGCCGACAGTTGACGTTTGCAGGTCTCCAGGCGCTGCATCAACTCCACGACATCAGCGTCGGAGAACCGGTCAGGTTGCCACGCAGGACCGAATTCGACAGGTTCTGTACGGCGGCTGCCAATTCGGCGATGCCGCACGTGTCGAGTGTTTCACCCTCCGAATCCATGTACTAATTCTACCGCTCACATGATCGCAATAGAATACGAATTCGAGTGTGATACAACAGTTTTCAGACATCAAACCATTTCGAATTCAACCCCAGTAAGGTACCAGGTATGGAGGAATCTGATGTCGCCCTTGCCATTCGAGCTGCGGAAGCTGCCTCCGGAGTAATCCGGGATCAGTTCCGTGGCCCGGTCACCCGCTACGGCAAAGAGGGCGATGACTTCGCTACCCAGGCTGATCTCGCCGCCGAGCGGACCATTCTCGACATTCTTCGGTCCGCCCGTCCTGGCGATCGATTCCTCGCCGAGGAGTTCGGTACCACCGGCGACCACTCGGGCCGCACATGGTTGGTCGATCCGCTGTGCGGCACACGGAATTTCGCTGCGGGGACACCGCTTGTCGCGGTGAATATCGCGCTGCGCGACGGGGCGACCGTCACGACGGCCGCGGTGGCGGACCCCTTCTCCGGGGAGATCTTCTGGACCGACGGCACCACCGCCGCCGTCCGCCGGGACGGTATTGACCACCCGCTGCTTGCCCAATCCGCGAGCCATCTGGTCGAAATCGACGCCGACAACCCCTCGCCCTATACGGACTGGTTCTCCCCCGGCCGGGTCATGGCCGACGAAACCTTCACGGCCGCTTTCTATCCCCGCGTTCTATCCACCTCGCTGGCCCTGGTCTGGGTGGCAGCGGGTCGTCGCGCCGCCTACCTGGTGGACCGCGATCTCCGCGACGATGTCCATTTCACCGCCGGCATCGCCGTGTGCCGGGCGGCCGGTTGCACGGTCACCGGCCTCACCGGGCAACCCCTCCACACTCCCCCGCACGGCTTGCTGGCCGCCGCCGACCCCCTCACCCACGACCGGCTGCTCGACATCATCACCGGGACCCGCTAGAGCGAGGCATGGTGTACGAGCGTGTCGGCGACCAGCGCGGCACCGGCCAGGAGCAGCAGGATGCGGACCGACAGAGGGCCGAAGCGTTTCAGGCTGCGGACGAGTCCGCGGTAGAAGCGCCTGGCCCGGGTCGATTTCAGGGTCGAGGTGACCAGAACCAGCAGCGGCGGCAGGAGCGCGATCAGGCAGTATCCGATGATGATCAGCGGCCACATCGGCGGATGCGGATCGCGCGCCGAGATCATGGCCAGTGCCGCCAGGTACGGAACCGCGGTGGGCGCCTGCCCCAGTCCGATGGCGACGCCCACGAGTCCCAGCAGCAAGGGCCTGCGTCGCGCCTCCAACGCCCACACGGGCACCGCCGCCCCACCCTCCTTCGACATGCGCAGGCTGCCGAGCACCAGCAGCGCCAGGCCGACACACAACTCGGCCCAGTAGCGAACCGTCGGGGTGATGTCGAAACTGACCAGGTCGGTGAGGAATCGAAGTCCGAGGACGAAGGTGATACCGAAAGCGGTTGTGACGGCGAACACTCCGGCGAGGAAGCTCAGCGCACCGGGCAGCGGCGAGCGACGGCTCAACCGACTGTCATAGACCACCGCGGTCGTGACGCCGACCAGCAGCACATCGAGCGAGTCCAGGAAGGCAAAGCCCGCGAGCGCCAGTAGAAAGATCACCATGACCCCACCGAACATACGGGAACCGTTCCCCCGGCACCCTGTCACGAGCGGCGGGATGTCACCGCCCTTTGCCACAACTCACCACGCGCCGATCATGCCGCCGTCGGACGACCCCGCGGCCCGCCACTGGAAGATCCGAGCGGAGCTCGTCGGCCTGGCGTTGGTCGTCGAGGACCGGGCGGTGACGTAGCTCAGTTGTCGGGGACCGGGCCGTCGTCGAGCGGCGGGCTGGCGGATTCGAGTTGTTCGGGCAGGAGCGGGGATACCGCGAAGACGGCGGCGGATGCGTCGGCGGGGAGTGCCTCGACGGCGCGGACTCCCGGGTGCGCGGCCAGGGTTCGAAGTTGCGCCAGCGTACCGTGCAGAACGATGGCGACGACGCACGGGCAGTCGGCACGCAGGCGGCTCGCCACGAGGTTCTTCACCCGGGTGGAGTGGTCGTCGTAGGTGAGCGTCGACTCCATCTGGGCGGCAGCGGATTTCACCGACGCCACGGCCACGCCATCGCCCGCGGGGACACCGATGGAAATGATCGGCGTCGCCACCCGATCGACGGCCACGTGATAGTCGATCTCCGAGATCCGCAGGCCGCCACTGAATTCCGGGATGCGGTCGGCGGTGACACCTTCGGCGAACGACAGCAATGCCCAGTGCCCGTCGGAGTCGCTGCCCTGTAACGACTTCTGAGCCCGCTCCAGGTAGTGCGCCACCGGCTCGCCACTCTCCGGCCCCAGCCGGTCGGTGGAGATGATCGCCGACCGGGGCGGGATCGCCCACCCCAGCGCCACGATCAGGATCGCGAAAAGCACTGCGGTCGCAGCGATCCCGGCGCGGCGCGGCGTCAGCGCATCCACTCGAGACCCCGGATCAGTGCGCGCGCAGGACGTCGAGGGCGTGTTCCAGATCGGCGGGGTACTCGCTGGTGATCTCGATCCAGCGGCCGTCCGCGGGATGGTTGAAGCCCAGCTGGCGGGCGTGCAGCCACTGCCGTTCCAGCCCCAACCGCTCGGCCAGACGCGGGTCCGCGCCGTAGGTGAGGTCGCCGCAGCAGGGGTGGCGCACGGCCGAGAAGTGCACGCGAATCTGGTGGGTGCGACCGGTTTCCAGGTGGATGTCGAGCAGGCTCGCCGACTGGAAGGCCTCGACGGTGTCGTAGTGCGTGACCGACGGGCGGCCGTCCGCGGTGACCGCGAACTTCCAGTCGTTGCCGCGCGCCCGTCCGATGGGCGCGTCGATGGTGCCGCTGCTCGGATCCGGATGGCCCTGCACCAGCGCGTGATACCGCTTCTCCACGGTCCGGTACTTGAACGCCCGCTTGAGCTGGGTGTAGGCGTACTCGGACTGCGCGACCACCATCACACCCGAGGTGCCGACATCCAGCCGGTGCACGATGCCCTGCCGCTCATGGGCTCCCGAGGTCGAGATGCGGTAGCCCATGGCGGCCAGGCCGCCCACCACGGTGGGGCCGGTCCAGCCCACGCCCGTATGCGCCGCCACCCCAACGGGCTTGTCGACAGCCACGATGTCGTCATCGGCGTAGAGGATCTTCATCCCCTCCACCGGGGTCGCCTCCACCGTGAGTTCCCGCTTGGGCTCCGGGAATTCGACCTCCAGCCAGGCCCCGGCGGTCAGCCGGTCCGACTTCCCGGCCGCGACGCCGTCCAGCTGGACCCCACCGTCCTCGGCCATCGAGGCCACCGCGGTGCGCGACAGCCCGAGCAGGCGCGATAGCCCGGCATCGACTCTCATGCCGTCCAGCCCGTCGGGGACCGGCATGCTGCGGGTCTCTCTCATACTGCCTTCCCCTCCGCGCTCGACGCCGCCTGCTGCCGATGCATGCGGGTGCCGTCGGGTTCGAACCCGAACACGGTCAGCGCCACCAGCAGAATGGCCCCGCACACGATCGAGGAGTCGGCCACATTGAACACCGGCCACCAGCCGACCGCCATGAAATCCACCACATGACCCTGCAGCGGGCCGGGCGCGCGGAACAGACGGTCGATGAGATTGCCGAGCGCGCCGCCCAGCACCATGCCCAGGCCGATGGCCCACGGCAGCGAGCGCAGGGTCCGGCCGATGCGGATGACACCGATCACCACGGCGGCCGCGACCAGGGTCAGCAGCCAGGTCATGCCGGTGGCCATCGAGAACGCGGCACCCGGGTTGCGGACCAGGGTCAGGCGCACGCTGTCGCCGATGAGATAGATCGGCTTACCCGGAGTCATGGTCGCGACCACGATGGTCTTGGTCAGCAGATCCAGACCCAGCAGCACGACCGCGATGAGCAGGAGCACCGGCAGACGCAACGGCTGCGCAGGGGAAGTCCCGGCATCGGCCGCGGGGCTGATCCCCCCGGGCGACATGTCTGGTTCCTCTGCGCCGGATTCGCGCGGCCGATCGGTACTCACCCTGACATCATTCCTTATTCATGTCGGGCGCCTCTGAACACCCCGAAACCACGGCCCCACACGATCCCAGCTGTTTTTCAGGAACGCGTCGTAACCTGTTCGACGTGACGGTGTTGTCTTCCTCCCCCAGCTCGGCGAAAGCCACCGCACCCTGTTCCGGCACCCCGCGCCCGCCGCGGCGAGGCGCGGGCACGCGCACCACGCGCACCACGCGCTCGGGAGTCCTGCTCCTGGTTCTCGCGGTGACCCTGACCGCTTTCGGCGTCGGCTGCAGCGATCGCACGGAGACCACGACCGAGGCCGACGGCACCGAACCGGTGGGCATCAACAAAGAGGTCACCATGCCCATCGAGGCCGTGACCACCACCGTCGTCGACCCGGGCGCCGAGCCCCGCTCGCCGCTGCGCCGCACCCTCGAGGCGGGCACCACCCAGCAGGTCACGCTCAGTACCGAACATCACATCGAGCAGCAGATCAATCAGCAGGCGCTGCGCGACATCTCCCCGCCTGCGATGACCATTCCGCTCACCGCGCAGTCCGGCACCGACGGGGTGGAACTGACCGTGGGCAATGTCACCTCCCCCGACCCGACCCTCGCCAAGGCTCTGCTGCCCGCGGACGGTTCCCGCGTCGGCTTCGACGTCAGCGACCTGGGGGCGATCACCGCACTCAAGCTGGCGCCCAAGCCCGCCACCTCCGACTCCGCGCGGGCCGCGCTGGAGCAGGCGTTCTATCAGGCCGTGTACCAGTCCATCGCGTTCCCGCCCGACTCCGTGGGCGTGGGCGCGGTGTGGACGGTGCGGCAACAGGTTTCCGGCAGCGTGCCGCTGGAGCAGGTGACCACCTGCACCCTCACGTCGCGGGACGGCAACCAGCTCACCATCGAACTGAATGTGGTGCAGACGCCGAAATCCACTGTGTGGCATCTGCCCAACGAGGCGGGCCAGCTGGAGATCGTCGACTACCTCATGCACGGCACCGGCACCATCGCGGTGGATCTCGGTCTGCCGCTACCGGTTTCCGGTTCGGTCGAGGTGGGCGGCAACCAGACCTACCGCGACCCGCGCAGCTCGGTGACGCTGCGACAGACCCTGCGCACGGAGGTGCAGTGGGGCGCCTGACGCGGCTGGCGCTGCTCGCGGGGGTCCTGGCGCTGGCCGCCACCGCCTGCGGCAGCCACAAGGATTCCGCGCCCGCGCTGCCGAGCCTGGGGCCGGCCGTGCAACCGTCCGGAACACCCGGGGGCGCACCGGTTCTCGACCAGTTCACACTGCGCTCGGAGCTGCTGGACGTGTCGGTGATGCCCGCGGGGTTCACCGCGCTCGACGATCCGCCGCCCGGGAGTTCCGGTGGGGCGGGCGCCAAGACCGATCCGGCACCGTGCGCGAATGTGCTGGCGTCCATGGCCGTTCAGGCTCCGGGGTCGGCGGCGCAGGCCGCTGCCCAGTTCGGCGGGCCGAATTTCGCCAGTGTGGATATCGATGCCGCGTCGTATGCGAATGGCGGAGCAGCGCAGGCTTTTTCCACCGTCCAGTCCATTCTGCCGGGCTGTACCAAGTATTCCGGTCAGGATGCCGACAATACGAAAGTGGAATTCCGGCTGGGCGGTTTGAATCAGCCGCAGGCCGGGGACGGCTCGACCGCATTCCAAGTGCGCACCACCAGTGACGGTCTCACGCTGTACACCGATGTGAGCATTACGCTGGTCGGTTCGACGGTGGTGCAGATCGCCTACTCGGATGCGAAGGAACCCGATCCACAGCAGCTCGGTGCCATGACCGCAGCGCAGGTGCACAAGCTGCAGGGGGCTGCGGGTCCGTAGTCACGGAACTTTTCCCGCATATGCGGCAATTCGGGTGATCATTCGGAAATTCGAGTAATTCTTGTCGGCCCCTGGGCATAAGCTCGACGCGTCCGGCAACAACCTCGAATGGAGGTTTTCGATGTCCGATGTCAAACCCATTCCCGACGGCTACCCGACCGTCTGCCCCTCGCTCGCCTGCAATGGCGCCGCGCAGGCGATCGACTTCTACAAACGCGTTTTCGGCGCCGACGAGCGCTTCCGCATGCCCGGGCCCGAGGGCACGGTCGCACACTGCGAAATGCAGTTCGGCTCTTCGGTGATCATGCTCAGCGACCCGGCGCCGTCCATGGGGTTCCTGGATCCCAAGGCGGTCGGCGGCACCCCGGTCAATCTGTACGTCTACGTCGACGATGTCGACGCCGCCCACGCCGCCGCCCTGTCGGGCGGGGCCCAGGAGCTACAGCCGCCCGCCGACCAGTTCTACGGTGACCGCACCTCGGGCATCGAGGATCCGTGGGGCCACCGCTGGACCCTCGCCCTGCACGTCGAGGATGTCGAGCCGGAGGAGATGGCCAAGCGGATGGCCGACATGCAGGGCTGAGGCCCGGCATACGGTCCGGTAGCACGGTCTGAAAACGCCTCCGCACCCGTTTCGACGAGGAAACGGGTGCGGATCGCGGTCGCGGGCCGGGCGGCTACGGCCGCCCGGTCGCGGTGACTACTGCCAGCCGGTCACGTTGATCGGGCCGGGATTCCAGAGACCGTTGTGCGGGTCGGTGGTCACCACGGGCTTGGCGGTCTGCGCGGAACCGTCGATCCGCTCGAGCCGCTGCAGCTCACCCCAATCCATGCGCGGGTCGTGGTCGAGGTAGGTCGCCAGGGTGACCGGGCGCAACAGCATCGCACTCCAGCCCAGGGCGCCGCCGCCGTCATGGCTCTGCCACAGCGTGGTCATGGCCGCGCCACCGCGGTCGGGCATGATGCGGTAGTCGGGCACCTCGGCGATGCCGTCGAGGTGATCGAACGGCCGCTGGCACGGGAACTGAAGCCCCACTTCCCAATCCAGCAGCACCGGCTTGTCCCGGCCGACGTAGTCCTCCAGCGTCACCGTCTGCGGGATGCGCGGCGGGGTGAGCGCCACCCACTGCTTGGGATCGCTGTCACGGTCCTCGGCGATCACGCGAATCGCGGTGGCCTGCGCCGGAATATCGCTCAGCGGCACCCGCAGATTGCGCCAGGTCGGCGCGGGGCCGATGTCGATGGGCGTGATCCGGCCCTGGGGTTCGACCACACCGTCGGCGCCCGGCACCCCGTACTCGATCTCGACCTGCTGGCCGGGGGTCACGACCCCGTCCTTGTCGGCCGAACGGATGCGCCCGGCCGCGGTGATGGCGATGATGCCGGACCGGTCCTGCTGACCGGGCAGCGCGTACCACCCCGTCGTCAGGGTCGAGACCGCATCGGTGCTGCCGTAGCTGCCCAGCACCGGGGTGTTCGCATTCAGGCCGAAAGGCAGTGGCGCGGTAGTTGTTCCGTCGACCGTGCCGTTGCTGCGGTTGCTGACCGCGCTGGCGACGCTACCGCCGGTGTCGACATCGTCGTCGGGGCGCAGGTCGGTGGACACCCCCTTGGGCGAGAAGCCGACCACGTCCGCGGTGAAGGTGCCGAGCACATCGCCGTTGAGCGGCTTCAGCATGCCCTGGTTCGGGTCCGTCTCGACCAGCACGTCGCGGGCCATGCCGCACGGCTTGCCCAGCACCGCATCCACATTCGAGCGCGCCAGCGAGTACGCCGGGTACTGCGCGACCGCGCCCTTGGCCAGCGAGCCCACCTCGAACAGCACCATGAACGCGGCCGCCACGGTCAGCGGCGGAATCGCCATGAAGCGCCAGCCCAGCTTCGAGATCCGGTGCGGGCCGGGCTGTTCCGGCGCGCGCACATGGAACCAGCCGGCCAGGGCCAGCAGCGCCACCGTGAGCGCCAGGAAGATCTTGTCGACCTCGATCCCGGCCAGCACCACCGACTTGTCGCGCCAGGGCACATTCCAATTCGAGACGTACCACCAGCCGTTGATGCTGGCGAACGCGACCGCGAGCGCGAACGCGATCACCGCCGCGAACAGCGCGCGGTTACGCGGGGAGCGCATCACCCGCGGGCCGACCGCCACCGCGGTCAAAACCGCGATGACTCCGGCCAATCCGGCGTAGATGCCGTTGTGGTGGGTCCACTTGGTGGGGGTGAACATCATCAGCGCGATGACGCCCACACCGGTGCCGAGCACCCGGCGCACCGGGCCCGGCGCGGTGAACGGAATCCGGCCGCCCTTGCGCAGCAACACGAACGCGCACACCAGCAGGCCGATCCAGAATGCGAACATGCCGAAGCGCCGCGCCAGCGAACCATCGATGGTGGGCATGAAAAGGTACTGGTAGCGAATGTATTCGCCATCCCAGTGCACATCCGGGCCGACCGCGGTGTGCACCCGGCTCATCTCGAACATCGACGACAGCGGCTGATCGCAGAACATGATCGCCAGCACCACCGCACCGGCAGCCGCCAGCGGAGCGGCGAGGGTCAGGTAGGCGCCGAAACGGGCCCTCAGGATGGTGAAGGCGTTCGCGCCGGGGGCGGTCGGCTTGCCCAGGACGGTCGCGCGCCGGTTGAGGATCCGCCAGGCCGGCCGGATCCCGGCCAGCAGTGGCGCGAAACAGATGATGCCGGACGGACCGACGGTGCAGGTGAACGCGCCGATCATGATGGCCACGCCGTAGGGCAGCAGCCGGCCCGTCGCGATGGCACGCTCCACCGAGACCCAGGTGAGCAGGACACCCAGCGCCACCAGCGGTTCCGGGCGCAGACCGTTGTTGTACGGCAGCCAGATGGCCAGGAAACCCAGCGCGCCGGTCCACACGGCGACGCGATCGCGGCGGATCCGCGCGCCCAGGCGGGGAATCACCTCGCGGCTGAGCACCAGCCAGATCACGATGCCGGCCAGCAGGGCGGGCAGGCGCATCCACACGCTGGCCGGGCTGACCTGCGCCATGTGGCCGATGAGGTCGTAATACGGAGTGCCGACCGGGGTTTCGGGGACACCGAAGTAGCCGAAGTAGTTGGCCATGTACCCGGCGTGGATCGAGGCCCGGCCCATGCCGTACTGGTAGCCGTCGTCGGAGGTGGTCGCACCGATGAAATGCCAGAGGATCAGCGTGCCCAGCACCACGGCGTCGACGGGCTTGAAGCTCCACCAGTGCTGCGGCAGGAAGCGGCGCGCGCGACGGCCGTCGAGGCGGTCCAGGCGGAACAGCGCGAACAGGGCGATGAGGGTGCCGAGGATGGCGGTCCAGATGGCGATCCGCTTGATCGTGCTCGGCGTCGAGGTGAAGCGGCTGTCCACCTGCGCGGTGACCTTGGCGCCGTCGGAGACGGTCAGGTCGCTGAAGATGCCGACCAGCTGCGGCCGGTAGTCACCGTTCAGGGTGACCGGGGCGACCGTTGATCCGCTCAACGTCGCGGTGGAGGAGGTGGAATCCGAGTGCACGGTGAGCGCGCAACCCGCGCCGAGCTCGTCGACGGGCACGCTCACCAGCGTCTTGTGATGCAGGACCGCTTCCAGCTTGCCCGGCGTGGTCACACCATCGGTGGCGGATGCCGCCGTGACCCGGGCCACGAAGCCGTACTTCTCGAGATCCGGCGCACCATTGGGCGCGGTGGCGGCCAGCGTGCCGCCCTTCGAACCCAGCTGCGTCACAGCCGAACAGGGAATGGTGGCGTCGAAGTTCAACGGCGCGTACGTCACCAGCGGAGCCTCGATGCTCTGCGCCGAATTCCCCTGCGGCCAAGTCAATGTCGTGTGGTCCACCCGGACCGGCAGCAACGGCACCGCCACCGCCGCCAGCACCGCGATCACACCGGCGATCAGAGCGGTCGGCCGCGCCCAGCCCCCTCGAATCCTTCTCTCGGGTTCAGCACCAGCACTCCCGGCGGCATCCTGCCCCGCCTTCTCCAACACGTCGGTCACGACCGCCGATCCTAAGCGGAAGTCATCTTCCCCCGCTCCCCCCTCCACACCTTCTTTCCCCCGAACACCCAACACACCACCCCACCCGCTCAAATCTCCATGCTCCCGCCCCATTAACTGTGTGACAGCTCACATTTCCCCGCCCGATCCAGACCACCGCGAACCGCTGTACCGCGTTCAGCACAGCAGGCCGGCGCAGCCACCGTCCGCACCCCCTGCCGAGTACGTCCAGGGCCCGAGCGCAGTCACCGCCGCGATCCGGCGCGCTCGAGAGCACGCAGGTACCGCCGGCCAACGCGTCGGACATGGCGGCGCGGGGGCCCGAAGAGCGAATCCCGGTCGCGGCGAGCACCAACAGCACGGCCGCCGGTCCCACCAACCTCACCCTGCTGCGGCCCGCCGCTCCAGGCCGGACCCGGACCGTGCACGAAGTCCTGCCTGCTGACTCGGATCATTCCCCGGAGCACAGCCCGCCCGGGACCGCGCCGAGGTCCCGGCGCGTCATCCTGTCGAACTCATTGCTCCAGCGGCGGCCCGGCCTCATCCGACCCTCGATCGGTCCGACGCCCGGGGCTACCACCACCTCCACGGCCGGGCTCGCCGCCATGACGCGACCCACCACCGTGCCCCGGGTTGTGGCCGGGACCGTGTCCGTGGCCCGGAGGGTGTCCCTGTCCCGGCCCGTGACCGCCACCCGGTGGGTGCGGGGGTACGGGTTTCGGCGGGTGGGGATGGGGCGGCGGGGTCGGCTTCGGCGGCTCCTCGGGTTCCCACACGCCGTCCGGCGGGGGCGCCGGAGCGGTGTACTCCGGGATCGGGTCGTAGGACAGGTACCGAGGCGTGTACGGGATCATCGACGTCGTGTCCGGCGGATCATCGTCACCGTGCCCTTGGCCGTGCGCCTCGCCGACGGCATTCGCCCCGCCCGCACCGGTCGGCTGCGGGTGCTGCGAATTCTGGCCCGCCGCAGACGGATTCGCCGACGACGAAGCCTCGCCGGGCGGCTGCGAGTTCTCGTTCTCCCCAGCGCCCGTCGCCTCGGATTGCCCGGACTCCTCGCTGCTCTTCGGCTCGATCCGCTGCGTCGGTTTGTCGCTCTCCTGCGGCTCGGTTTCCTTTGTCGGCTCCTGGTTTCCGCCCGGGTCCGGCTGCTCGTTCTCGCCGGACCGCTGCTCGCCGCCGGGCTCTGTGCTTGCTCCCGACCGCTGAGTGGGTTCGGAGTTCTCTGCCTCCGCAGGCTGTTTCGTCGAGGCCGATTCCTCGCCGTGCACGGGACGGGCGGGCCCGGGCCCGGGGTTGGCGGGAGTCTTTCCCACCGGTGCGCCTGTCGTGTGCCCGGGCGTCGGGTCCGGGCGCGACCCGGGCGCGATCGCGCGGTGGTAGTTGTCCAGCTCGGCCCGCAGTTGCCTGCGGAAATCCCGCATTTCGGCGGCGCCCTGCCTCATCCGCGCGAGAACCTCGATCACCTCGGACTGGCTCAATTTCCCCGAGTCCAGGCGGGCCCGGTCATTATCCAGCTCCGCGCTGCGGCGCAAGATCTCGTCCATACCGGCCCGGCGCATTTGCTCCGGACTCATATCTTCCGGGTCCACGCCAACCGAACGCAGCAGCGCGCGAACCGCGTCCAGCGCGGCATCCGCCGCGCGCTGCCGCTCGACGATGTGCGTCGGCTGGGAACCGGCCGACGGGTCCAGTGGCACATGCCCAGGGTCGGTGCCTCGGCCGGCCGCCGGATCGGGTGCCGAATGCGTTGTACCCTCCCCGGTTTCGCCGCCGAACTTCTCATTGAACTGCCCGAAGTCGTCGATCAGCCGCCCGTAGTCGCCATCCAGCTCCGACAGCCGACGCACCACGGCCTCCAGCCCGGCCCGCCGCAACTGCTCCGGGCTCATCCCATCCGGATCGACCCCGAGCGAACGCACCTGCTCCCGCAGCGCCTCCAACTTCGCCCCGGCCCCGGTGTCGCCATCGGGCTTCGTCCCCGCGGATTCCCGCTCGTGCGCACCCTTCGGCTCAGCCGCCGATGCCGGGTCGGGCGTGGACCCACCCGGCCCTGCGGACTCCGGCTCAGCGCCCATCTCAGTCCCAGAATCAGGCCTCACCCCCGACTCGGACTCGGTCTTCGGCGCAGACGCGGACTTCGAGTCGGGCGCGGTCTTCGGCTCGGAGCCCGAGTTCGGTTCGGCCGACTCGGCCGAACCCTCATGCGCCGACTTCGTCCCGGGCTCAGGTTCAGGCTGCACGCCGGGCTCGGCCTCGGGCTTCGCACCCGACTCGGGTGCCGGCTTCACGCTCGGCTCGGCCGCGGGCTTCGGCGCGGCTTCGGGTGCGGGGTTCGGGCGGGTTTCCGTGGCGGGGCGGGGGTCCGGGGCGAGACGGACTGGGGCGGTGGGGGTTTCAGGTTGGGCGGCGCGGCGGTAATCGTCGAGGTCGGTGCGCAGTTGCCTGCGGGTGTCACCCAGGTCGCGCATGCGCTGTTGGATGCCTTCGCGGGCCTCGAAGTACTCGGCTGGGCCCCGGCCCGCCTCGTTCAGGCGGGCCTGCTCGTCGGACAGCTCGGCGGTACGGCGCATGATCGCGTCCATACCGACCCGGCCCATCCGTTCCGGGCTCATCCCTTCCGGGTCGACGCCGAGCGAACGCAGCAGCGCGCGAGCCGAATCCAGCGCGGCGTCCGCCGTACGCGGCCGCTCGCCCGGCCGCTCCCCGCCGCCCGCGGACGTCGGCTGCGGCTCGCCCTTCAGTCCCGATGCCACGTGCGGCTCGGCCGACGCGCGCCGCTCAGGCGCGGGCCGTGGCTCGGCTGGAGCGGAACGTTCAGGAGCGGTCCGGGCCTCGGATCCGGAAGTGGCCGGGCGCGGCGCTTCCGCCGACCCCAGCGTCGTACTCGGCTGCGGTCGAACGGATTCTGCGTTCGGCGCACCGTCCGACTCCGCATTCGGCCGCGGCCCGCGGCCGGAGTCCGCCCCCTGCGCGGACTCCGGGTCCGGCCCATGACCCGACTCCGGTCCGTGCACGGACTGTGGTCGCGGCCCCGGCGCGCGTCCCGGATCGCCTTCCTGTTCGGATTGCGACTTCGGTTCGGGCGCACTACCCGATCCGCCGCTCCGCTCGGACTGTGGCCGCGGCTCGGGTGTACCGCCCGACTCGCCGCCCTGCTCGGACTGTGGCCGCGGCTCGGGTGTATTGTCCGACTCCGGTTTTCCACTACCTTGCGCCTCGGACGCCGGCTGACGCTCGCCTGGCGTGCGCGACGCGTATTCGTTCTGCGGCCGAGCCGGTGCGGGTTCGGACTGCGGCTCGCCCGGGCGAACCTGGGCGGGCCCGGTCTGCTCGAGCTGCCGTCCCGGCTCGGGCCGGGGCTCGGAATGGGCAGGGGCGGCGGCAGTTTCGACCGCGGCATGGTAGCGACCAAAATCGTCGGTCATTTGCTTGCGGGTGCCCAGCAGGTCCTGCATGCGCTGGTCGAGTTGGTCCTTGATCGTGAAGTGCTCTGCGGGGCCCAGCCCGCGCTGGTTCAGGTGGTCGTACTCCCCTTCCAGTTCGGACAGTCGCTGCACGAACGCGCTCATACCGGCCCGCCGCAGCTGCTCCGGGCTCATCCCTTCCGGATCGACGCCCAGCGAACGCACCTGCTCCCGAAGCGAATCCAGCGCGGTGTCGGCCGCGCCGCGAGGTTCGGTCTCCGGGTTCCCGCCGGTCTCGCGAGTACCCGCCTCCGGCCCGGCGGCACCGCCCGACTCCGGTCGACTCTCGGATGCGGACCCGACCGTCGGCTCGACAGTGGACGCGGGCCTCGGTCCCGACTCGGACTCCGGCTTTGCGACCGGTTCTGTCCCAGACTCCGACTTGGCAACCGGCTCAGCCCTGGACTCCGGCTTTGCGACCGGCTCAGCCCCGGACCCCGGCTCGGCAACCGGCTCAGCCTCGGACCCCGACTTGGCCACCGGCTCAGCCGCGGACTCGCGCCCGGCCACCGGTTCAGTGCGGGTCGGGACCGGTGTGGAGCCATCTCCGGCCGTGGGGGAACCGGTACGCGGTTCAGTGGCGGTTCCACCGGACGCCGGGTGCGAGGCGTTCGCGGGGTCAGGCGTCTGCGTACCGGCAGCCCGGGGGTCGGCCGCGCGTCCGCCGGGGGTTCCGGTCGCGGTGGAACCCGCGCGGGGCCCAGCTTCGGCGCCGGACGAATTCCCGCCACGCACACCAGATTCCGGGTTTGGCGCGCTGCCCGCACGCGGACCGGACTCGCCGCCGGACGGGGTACCAGCACGCGGACCCGGCTCGCCACCGAACGAGGTCCCCCGGCGAGTGCCGGGCTCGCCGGGGGTGCCGCCACGCGAACCGGACTGGGACGCAGACGAATTGCCCGTCCGTGAGCCGGACCCCGTGGCGGACGGGGTTCCGGAGTGCGGGCCGGATCCGGAAGACGAGAGGTTGGTGAGGGGGCTCGGCGCTTCCCCCCTCATGGTTACGGGGGCGGTGGCCGGGGCGGTTCGGGTTGATCGGGTGGACTGGTGCCCCGGATCGGGCGTGGAGGGGTCCGTGCCGGTGGTCGCGGACTGGGGGTGGAGTTGCGCTGCGGCGGGGTCGCCCGACGGCATGGGGGCGCTTCCGTCACCGCCGGCGTTGTGGCTCAGACCGGGGCCGGTGGGCGCTTCGAAGGTGGCGGGATGTGCGCCGGAGGAGACGGTCGGGAGTTTGTAACCCTTGGTCCCGCCGGTCAGCACGCCGTAGGAGGTGGCGCTGGTGATCACGCGGGGATCCCAGCTCCAGTTGTCGGTCTTGCCGTGGAGCAGGTATTCGGGCAGACCGCCCGCGAACCAGGAGGCGAGGGCACCCGCGATGCCGGCGCCGGTACCGACCAGGGCACCGCGGACCGCGTTGCCGAAAGGGTTGCCGACGAACGGCAATTTGCCGGCGGCCTTGCCGAAGATCTCACCGGCCGGCCCGCCGACCGCGCCCGCAGCGGCCGACGTCCACGCGGTCATCGCGACCCGGTTCCAGTCCATGCCGCCGCGATGTCCCTCGGCGATCTGCAGCCCCTGAATGGCCACGTCCTGCCCGGTGCCCAGAACAGTGCTGATGACAACGTGTTTCGCGAGGAACCGGACGAGCGCCGCGACCCCCAGCTTCTCGGCGAGGCGGACGATGGTGGTGACGGTGTGCTCGCCCAGCAGCCGGATGGCCGTGCGCGTGATGAGGGTGGCGGCCGCCTCTTCCTCGGGCGCGGTGGGCGGAAAGCACCAGGCGATGGCGATTTCGATCGCGAGCATGCCCAGCGAGGAAATGACCATGATCTTGGTGTATTCGATCTCGGTGCCCAGCTGGTCGGCTGCTTCGGCGACCTGATCGAGTATGTCGGCGAGCGCCTCGAAGCTCTGCGGGCCCGAGTCGAGCTTGTTCAGGGCCGCGGTCATGGCGTCGAGGCCGTCACCCCACGGATAGGCGTCGACAGTGGCATTCTTGGCGGTCTCCAGATCAGGCAGCAGATCGCGCAGCTGGCTCGCGGCGGCCCGCCAGTCCTCGGCGATGCCCCACATCTGATCTTCGTCGCCCTGCGGCCATGCCGAACCGGCGACCCAGCCGAGCCATTGCAGCTCGCCCGGCATGTCGATGGACATCCGGCCTACCGGTAGCGGTTCGCGTTACCGTGGTCCATCCGCTCGAGCGAGTCGGCGGCCTCGTCCTGCCCCTGCGCATACGAGCCCAATGTTGTTGCCATATTGCGGATTCCGTCATGCAGATTGGAATGCGCGGCGCTGTACCCCTGTGCGCCGTCGGCGAAGGCGCTGCCGTAGCTGTCATCCCCCCAGGCCATACCACGCTGGGCCAGCGAGCGCTCGAGTGTGGCGAGAATCCCGTCGACGCGATCCTCGAGGGCGCGCATCCGCCCTGCGGCACCGCGCAATTGCGCGGGTGTAACACCGACTTTCGTTGCCACTACTGCCCTTTCGCCGATGGATGGGAGATCGACGATGACAGTTGGTGAACCCCGGGCAACAGATCCACGGCCGCGAATTAACGCCACCCTGACAGGTTTCGCCGTCTTCTTGACAAAAACCGTTGTGGGACAGGCGAAACCCGGTCCGGCATCCGCCGCTCGATGCCGGACCGGTCACACGGGACTAGCTGCAGGCCGGGGAGGTCTGGTTGGCCAGCGAGAGCGCGTTGCAGATCCATTCCTTCTGGACCTTCCACTTGCCGTCCTCGGCCACGAAGGGCACAACGGCCTGCTGCGGCGCGCCGCCGTTGATCGCGATCTGGGCGTCGGCGGTGATGGTGCCGTTGCCGAGGTCGGTCACGTTGGTGACGGTGATGGTGGCGTTGTTCTGCTTGTAGGCCTCCGCCAGCCGGTTGGGCAGGCTCGGGTCGGCCGTGACGCCCTGCATCATGTCGAGCTTCTCCGAGTCGGGGATGCTCGGATCCAGCGCCTTCTGCAGCGCGGTGTTCAGGTCCGCCGCGGTCGGGGCCGGCGGGTAGCTCGTCTGCGCCGCGGTGGTCTTGGAGGTGGTGACCTTGGCGGGCTTGCTCTCCTTCTTGTCACCGCTCCCACACGCAGACAGCCCGAGTACGGTCACGACAGCCAGTGCGGCGACGGCGATGCGTCCAGTCTTCTGAAGCTTCAACTGCTCGTCCTTTGCGTTCGAGTAGGTCCGTTCGACAACGTGCCAGCTACACCCGACCGGCGGCGCTGCACGACACGCGACACTACCAACGCGGCGTCTCAGAAGCCGCGTCCGCGACGGATGGCGCGGCATTTTCAGGCTGAATCCTCATAATTCGCGCATTCGGGCTCAACGACGGACAAGCCCCGATACCCCGAAAAGTAAGGAGGACGGGGCCCAGCTCCCGGATCCCCGGAAGGCGCCGGAACCGGCTCAGCGCAGGCTGCCCAGCGGGTCGGCGCGGGTGAGGGCGGGGTCTTCGGCGGGGAATGTGCGGGCGGGACCCGGTCCCGTGGAACGGGTTTCGAACCTGACGGTCACGACCCCGTGGCCCGCGCCCTGCACCCAGCCGTGCCCGAATTCGGGGTGTTCGACATCGAGTCCCGGGTACCAGGTTCCGATGGCGAAGGAGCGGGTCGCGGGCGGCACCACCGGATCCGGGCCACCGGGCACCGCGAAGGTGGGTTCCTCGGAGACCGCGCCATCGGCGTCGACCGTCTGATCCAACTCGGGGAACAGCGATTCCTGACGAATCTCCGATAGTCCGGCGAAACCCACTCCCACCAGGCGAATCGGCCCGATCTCGGCCGGGTCGAGGGCGGACCGCTGAGCCGCGGCGGTGAGGGTGGCGAGATCCTCGGTGGCGTAGGGCAGCGTGGAGGAGCGGGTCACGATGCTCATATCGATCTTCTTGAGCTTGAGCACCACGGTGCGGGCCGCGCGGCCGTCGGTGGTGAGCCGCCGATGGGCGGAGGCGGCCATGGCGTCGATGGCCGGACGCAGCTGGGCGAGGGTGAGAATGTCGGTCTCATAGGTGGTTTCCGCGCTGATCTGCTTGGCCTCCGCGCGCTCGGCCACCGGGCGGTCGTCGATGCCGCGGGCCAGCCGATGCAGCGCCACCCCGATGCTGCCCCCGAGAATCGAGGACGCCTCCGATTCCGGCAGCGCCGCCAGCGCCCCCACGGTCTCGATTCCCAGTGAGCGCAAGCGGCTTTCTGCCACCGGCCCGATCCCCCACAGTCTGCGCACCGGCAGCGCCGACAGGAACCCGTCCTGCTCGGCCGCCGGAATCACCCGCACCCCATCGGGTTTGGCCAGCCCGGAGGCGATCTTGGCGAGCTGCTTGCCGCTGCCCGCCCCGACCGAGGCCACCAGCCCGGTGCGCTCCCGCACCGCCGCCCGCAGCTCCTCACAGAATTCCAGCACCCGCGCCGGAGTGGCCCCGGCCAGTTCCGCCGGTTCCCCGAACGCCTCGTCGAACGACAGCGTCTCCAGCACCGGGATCCGGGTCCGCAGGGTGTCGAAGACCTGCCCGCTGAGTTCGCCGTACACCGCCCCGCGCGGCGGGATCACCACCGCCGACCCGCCGACCAGCCGCCGCGCCTGATGCATGGGCATGGCCGAGCGCGCCCCGAACACCCGCGCCTCGTAGCTGGCTCCCGCCACCACGCCGCGCCCGCCCATGCCGCCCACCAGCACCGGCCGCCCGCGCAGGGTCGGGCGGGTCAGTTGCTCGACCGAGGCGAAGAACGCGTCCATATCTATATGCAGCACCCACCGCCGCTGTCCCGTAGCTCGGGATCCGCTGTCGATTTGCTGTGTGTCCGCCCCCGCCCCGGCCGGCCCGCCGCGCCTGCCCTCCGGCCCTGCACAACCGACCCCACCAGGCACGATGTCCCGGTTCGCGGGGTCGGCAGACGTATTCACACCGGGAAATCTACAAGCGACTACCGACAGGCACGACCTGCCGGATGTGTGATGATTCGTCCATGACGATTCGCAAGGCCGTGATTCCCGCAGCGGGTATCGGCTCGCGCCTGCTGCCGCTGACCAAGGCGATCCCGAAGGAAATGCTCGCGGTGGGCGACAAGCCCGTCATCGAACACACCGTCCGTGAGCTCGTGGCCTCCGGCATCACCGACATCACCATCGTGGTCAGCGCCGGAAAATCGTTGATCCAGGACCACTTCCGCCCCAACCCCGCCCTGGTCGCCCAGCTGCGCGCCGACGGCAAGACCGCCTTCGCCGACGCGGTCGAGGAGGTCGGTGAGCTGAGCCGGCAGGGCCACATCACCTACCTGGACCAGCACGGCCCCTACGGCAACGGCACCCCGGTGCTGAACGCGGCCCGTCACCTGGGCAACGAGCCCATGCTGGTGCTGTGGCCCGATGACGTCTTCGTCGCCGAGGTGCCGCGCGCCCAGCAGCTCATCGACGCCTACGAGAAGACCAACGCGCCGGTGCTGGCGCTCATGCCGATGGATCCGTCCGAGTCGCAGCGCTACGGCGTCCCGGTGGTCGAGGAGACGGTCGGCGAGGGTCTGATGCGGATCAGCGGCCTGAAGGAGAAGCCCAAGCCGGACGACGCCCCGTCCTCCTTCGCCGCCATCGGCGGCTACGTGGTCACCCCGGGCATCATCGCCGAACTGCGCAAGCAGGTAGACCACTGGTACACCCACCGCACCGGCGAGGTGTATCTGACCGATGCCATCAATGTCTTCGCCGCCGAGAATCCGGTGTACGGCCAGGTGATTCGCGGGCGCTGGTACGACACCGGCAACCCGGCCGACTATCTGACCGCGCAATTCGCCTCGGCGCTGGCACATCCGGAGTACGGTCCGCTGTTGCGCCAGCTCGTCGCCGAGTAGGCCGCCGCCGCACCACAGGCCGCCAGGTTCGGCGCACAGGTGCCGTGCGCCCAACCACGCCAGACCGAATTTGTCGAAACCCGAAACATGGGGGCAGGTTTCGGCGATCATGCCGGTGGGTCGGGATACCCCTCTGGATCGAAGGTCGGTTTTGCTAGGCGGATTGGGCACCCGGGCGGCACTGCTCGCGGCGGCAAGTTGTTCTCTTGTCACTACGTTCACCATGGTCGTACCCGCTGGTCCGGCCTTCGGCGCCCCACCCGACCCGATAACCAGCACGGCGAGCCTCGCGGGTACCGCGGTGTCCGATGACGGCTCCGCCATCACCACCTTCGAGGTGCACGACTCCCGGAACCTGACGCTGCACGTGCACTCGGCGGCCATGGACTCCGATATCCCGGTGGAGGTACAGCGTCCCGCCGACACCTCCGAGCCGCGCCCGGTGCTGTATCTGCTCAATGGCGCGGGCGGCGGCCAGGACACGGCGACCTGGAAGCGCAATACCGATTCCACCCAGTTCTTCATGGACAAGAACGTGAACGTGGTGATGCCGATCGGCGGCGCGTTCACCTACTACACCGATTGGCGCAGCCCCGATCCCCGGCTGGGTCAGCCCATGTGGAAGACCTTCCTCACCGAGGAGCTACCACCGCTGGTCGACGCGGCCCTGGCCACCAATGGGATTCACGCCATCGCGGGCATGTCCATGTCGGGCACCTCGGTGCTGCAGCTTCCGATCGCCGCGCCCGGCCTGTACCGGGCCGTCGCCGCCTACAGCGGGTGCGCCCAGATCAGTGATCCGGTCGGCCAGAAGTTCACCGACCTGGTGGTCTCCATCGGCGGCGGCAATCCGGTGAACATGTACGGGCCCATGGACGATCCGGAGTGGGCTGCCAACGACCCCTACGTGCACGCCGAGGCGCTGCGCGGCCTGGGGATCTACGTCTCCAACGGTTCCGGCCTGCCCGGCCGCCACGACAATGTGGCGGATGTGCGCAGCCTCGGTCCGGCGGACGGCGGTCTGCCGCAACAGATCCTGGTCGGCGGCATTCTGGAGGCGGCCAGCGACTGGTGCGCCCGCAATCTCAAGACCCGCCTGCACCAGTTGGACATTCCCGCGACCTTCGACATCGCCAAGCCGGGCACGCACTCCTGGGGCTACTGGCAGGACGCGCTGCGCGCCTCGTGGCCGGTGCTGGCCAAGGGCCTGCAGCTGCCCGAAACGGATTGAGCCGCGACCGGTTCCGGCCCTCGATGCCTTTCCGACGAAGCCGCTAGCCCCGGTCGGCGGCGTTGTAGCGCACGAGATAGGACGCGAGCCGCTCGACATCCGCGTCGTCCCAGTCGGCGAACCGTTCGGTGAACGCAGCGCTGCGGCTGCGCGCCGCGGCACGGGCCACCCGTGTGCCCTCGGCGGTAGCGTGCAGGACCAGGTTGCGGCGGTTGGCCGGGTCGACCTCGCGGGCCAGGTAGCCGTCGTGTTCCAGCGCGGCCACCTGGCGACTGACCGTGGACTTGTCGAGGTGGAAGTGCCCGGCCAGATCCGCGGCAAGGCACCCGTTCCGTTCGATGACCAGGTCGAGAATGCTGGACGCCACCAGCGACAGCTCGGGATGCAGTTCGGCCGCTCGCCCGCGGGCGCGCCGAGCGAAGGCGGTGAGTTCACGCTGTATGACCTCGATCGCATCGGATCGGCCGGGGAATGCGTCGGCGCTCTTCATGGTTGTAGACTACAACCCACAGCTTGGTTGTATTTACCAACTATTGGAGAAGAATCCATGGCCTCGCATCAGATCCGGCATGTCGCCGTACACCTGCTCACCCCGCTGCTCATGTGCCTCGGCATGGGGCTGGCGTACCTGGGCGCGTTCCACCAGCCCGCGCCCAACCACCTGGCGGTGGCCATCGTCGGCGACAGCCCGCAGGTCAAGGTGCTCGCGCAGACCCTGAAGGACAAGGGCGGCAATGCCCTCGACGTGATCACCGTGCCCACCCGCGACGACGCGGTGAGCCAGCTGCGCCACCGCGACCTGGCCGGCGCGTACGTCCCCGACGCCCAGCGACCCGAACTGCTGGTCGCCAAGGCCGGATCCGACACCACCGCCATGGCCGCCGAGGCCGTCTTCGGCCAGGTCGCCGGGCTGCAGAACGCACCACTGACCGTCACCGACGTCACCACCCCCAGCTCCGGCGACCCCACCGCACAGGGCATCTTCTTCCTGTTGGTCGCCCTGAGCATCGGCTCCTACGGCAGCGTCGCCGCCATCGGCGCGGCGGGCGCGGGGCTGCCCATGTGGCTGCGCGGCGCGATCGGCCTGGTCACCTCGCTGCTGGTGAGTCTGATCGGCCTGGCCCTCGCGGGCCCGGTCTTCCACGTGGTCGACCACGACCTGGGCGCGGTCTGGGGCATGTCGTGGCTGTACTCCGCGGGCATCCTGACCATCGGCATCGGTCTGCACACCTTCCTCGCGCGCTGGACCACCCTGGCGTTGATGGTGCTGTTCGTCATGCTGAACTTCACCAGCTCCGGCGGCGTCTACAGCCCGTGGCTGCAGAACGACTTCTTCGGCACCCTGCACCACTTCTGGAACGGCGCGGGCTTCGTCGAGGGCGCACGCAGCCTGCTCTACTTCGACAGCACCGGACTGAGCGGCCGGATGGCGAGCCTGGCGCTCTGGTTCGCGGCGGGCGTGCTGCTCATGATCGTGGCGGGCCTGGCCGAAAAGCGGCAGGCCGCAGCACAATCGGCGCCGCGCCACGCCGCCGAGCCCGTCGAGAATGGCCCGTCCGCCGCGTCCGCGATGGCGGCCCGGGAGGAGATGGAGGAGGCGGTCGGCGTCTGAGGCCGGTCTACCGAATACCCAACTGTGACAAGGCGGTCCGGATGCCCACCCGGACCGTCTCGTCGTCTCCCACACCCCCGCTGATGGCCACGCCGTCGCGGGTCAGCAGCAGCGCCCGGGCCGCATCGTCGATGTCGGTGTGCCCCGCGGCGCGCAGCCGGTCGGCCATCAGATCCCGGAACCAGCCGCGATAGTCGTCGACGACCTTGCGCACGGCGTGCTCCGGATTCGGGAACTCCACGGCCGCATTGAGAAACGGGCAGCCCCGGAAGCCCGGTCCGCAGCTGAGCTCGCCCAGCCGCTCGAAGATGCCGACGATGGAGTCGGTGCCGGCGCCGGGGATGGCCTCCAATACCTCGCGCTGGCGGGCGTATTCGCGCACCAGGTAGGCGACGACCAGCTCTTCCTTGGTCTTGAAGTGTCGGTAGAAGGTAGCCTTCGCGATTCCCGCCTCGGCGATGATGCGGTCGATGCCGACGGTGTGGATGCCCTCGGCATAGAACAACCGGGTCGCGGTGTCCAGCAGGCGATCACGGGCTTCGCTCATGGCTGACCTGCACTCCTTCCCCTCATCGGGCTTCGGTATTGACGATAGCAGACAGATCTGTCTACGCTGAGTCTCGTCTGAACAGACAAGTCTGTCTAGGGAGATTTCGAAATGGCTAAGCTCTTCACCTCGTCCGCTACCTCCGTCGGCCGCGAGGGCCGCTCTGTCAGCTCCGACGGTTACCTCGACCTGAAGCTGGCCCAGCCCAAGGAGGCCGGAGGCAGCGGTGACGGCACCAACCCGGAACAGCTGTTCGCGATGGGCTACTCGGCCTGCTTCGCCGGCGCGCTGCAGGCGGTCGCCCGCAACCAGGGCATCGAGCTGGGCGACACCTCGGTGACCGCCGACGTCAGCCTGAACAAGGACGAGGAGACCGGTTTCGGCATCTCCGTCACGCTGCACGTCGAGCTGCCGGAGGAGCTGCAGAACGACAAGGGCCGCGAACTGGTCGAGGCCGCCCACCAGGTCTGCCCCTACTCCAAGGCCACCCGCGGCAACATCCCCGTGGAACTGGTTGTCGAGTAAGGCGATTCAGTAGAAGCGGCGAATGGTGTAGATGTCGAACTGGCTCAGCGGAGTCAGGCCGACGGGCACACCCCAGTCGTACGCGTTCAGCACATTGCCGCCTCCCGCGTAGATGCCTACGTGGGAGGCGTCGTCGTTGAGGACGACAACGTCACCGACCTGCATGGCGCCGACGGGCACCTCGAGTCCGGCGGCGGCCTGCTGCCAGGTGGTGCGCGGCATATCGATGCCGACGCTGCGAAAGGCCCACTGCACCAGGCCCGAGCAGTCCCAGTCGTTCGGGCCGGTGCCTCCCCAGCGATAGGGCTTGCCGGTCTGGGTGGTCGCCAGCGCGAGCGCGGCCATGGCCCGCGGACTGGCCACCGGCAGCTGCGCGGAACCGCTCGCACTGCCCGAGGCCGACCCGCTGGCGCTGCCGGAGGCGGACCCGGATCCCGACCCCGACGACGCAGAGCCGGTGTCCGCGTGCGTCAGGCCCGCCCAGAGCGCGGCGGTCAGCACCAGGGCCGAGATCGTCGTGACGAAAGATGCGAAACGGTGAACCTGCCTTCGAGTCATATGCGTGCCCCTCCATCGGCGATACCGCGGCAACATCCCGAGCAAGACAATTAGCTAATTGATAGCCGTTCTAGCGCACACGCAACATGCGTCACAAGGGAACCGAGTCGGCGTGTCGCGAGCCCTCGTCACAAACCTCAGAAAACACCTGCACAGGCGATTGGATCCCGAAAAACCGAGAGCGCCCGTCCCTCGAATCCCGGGAAGGCGCTCTGAGTTTGCTTTTGGCCAGTGATGCGGCGTTCACCGGCGATCAGCGGTGCAGCCGCAGGGTCAGGTGGTGGTTGGCCTTCATCAGCATCGGGATCAGGACGTAGGCCGAAGTGGGCACCACGATCACGGTCAGAACGAGGGTCCGCACGAACACCGGCAGGCTCGTCATCTCGGGGCCGAGCAGCGCCAGAGCGATGGTGATGGTCGGGTACACGGCCATCCAGGTGATGAGCGCGCGCCGATGCACCGACGGAACCGCAATGGGTGCAGCGGCATTCGTGGCAGCGACAGTGGCGGGGGTAGTGGTGAGAGTGGTCATTGCGCGCTCCTAGCGACCGTATTCGCGATAGTCGGCGAGACGGTCCGTCTCGTCTCATGGAGAAGTTAGCCCCCAGTACGGCACCTGTCAAGACGAGACGTTCCGTCTCGTTCAGCGGTACGATGGACCCATGCCCCAGCCGCCCAATCCCGAACTGCGCAGCGCCAAGTCCCACCAGGCGATCCTCGACGCGACCTTCGAACTCGCCGTGCGGAATGGCTACGGCAAACTCACCATCGAGGCCATTGCCGCCAAAGCCGGCGTCGGCAAGCAGACCATCTACCGCTGGTGGCCCTCCAAGGGCGCGATCGCCCTCGAAGCCATCAATGACCAGATCGGTTCGGCCACCGACTTTCCCGACACCGGTGACATCGCCGCCGATCTGAAGGCACAGATCGGCGGCCTCGCCCGAATGCTGGCCGGCGATGTGGGCTGCGTCTACCGCGGTGTCATCGCCGAGGCCCAGAACGACCCGAAGCTCATGCGGATGGTCCGCGAGACCTTCGTCGAACCCCGAGCACAGAAGGGTGCGCTCCGGCTCGAATCCGCCATCCGCGCTGGGCAGATCCGTGACGATCTGTCAGTGCTCACCATGACCAATATGCTCTACGGCCCGGTCTACTTGCGGTTCCTGCTCGGCGTCGGCGACGTCCTCGACGTCCCGGAACTGGTGGACCCCATCCTCGACGGACTGCGTCCCCGCTCCTGACGTGACAGGGGCAAGGGGCGGAACCGGTTCGGTTCCGCCCCTTGTCTCTTCGGCTACGCCTTGACGATCGAGACCTTCACGCCGCCGACAACCTCGGGGGCATCCGCACCCACCTCACCGAGAGACAGTGTGGTGGCGAGGATTTCGCCCGCGATCAGGTCGCGATGGGTCTCCGCCCAGCCCAGGCGCTCGGCCGGGACGTCGAGCACGACCGTAATGCGGTCGGAGACGTCCAGGCCCAGGGACTTGCGGGTCTCCTGCAGGTCGCGGATGAGGTCGCGGGCCCAGCCCTCGGCCTCCAGCTCCTCGGTGACCACCGAATTCAGCACCACCAGACCGATATTGCCGGGCAGGGCGGCGGTGGATTCGGGTTCGGCGGCGACCAGGCGCTGGGTGTACTCCTCCGGCAGCATGGCGATACCGGCGGCGGAGACGGTACCGTCGGAGGCCTCGCTCCACTCCCCCGCCTTGACCGCCTTGATGACCGTCTGGACCTCCTTGCCCAGGCGCGGTCCCGCGGCGCGGGCGTTCACCACGAGCTCGAAGCGGCCGTGCGCGGCCACATCGGTAGTGAGGTCGACCTTCTTGACGTTCACCTCGTCGGCGATCAAATCCACGAAGGGCCGCAGGCGTTCCGCGTCGGCGGCGGCCACGGTGACCTCCGAGAGCGGCAGGCGCACGCGCAGGTTCTGGGCCTTGCGCAGGCTCAGTACCGTGGAGCAGACCGTGCGGACCTCGTCCATGGCCGACACCAGTTCGGCATCGTGCGGCAGGTCGGTGTCGCTCGGCCAGTCGGCCAGGTGCACCGAGCGCTCGCCGGTGAGGCCGCGCCAGATCACCTCGGTCAGCAGCGGCAGCAGCGGAGCCGCCAGCCGGGTGGTCACCTCGAGCACCGTGTGCAGGGTGTCGATGGCGTCGCGGTCCTCTTCCCAGAAGCGCGAACGCGACCGGCGCACATACCAATTGGTGAGCGCGTCGGCGAAGGTGCGCAGCTCGTCGCAGGCCGTCGCGATGTCGTAGATCTCGAGGGCGTCGGTCATGACGTCGCGGGTCTGCGCCAGCTTGGCCAGGATGTAGCGGTCCAGCACATTCGGCGAGTCCGTACGCCAGGTACCCGGCTTGGAGGCGTAGAGCTGCAGGAAGGTCCATGCGTTCCAGAGCGGGCGCAGCGCCTGGCTGACGCCCTCGCGGATGCCGCGCTCGGTGACGATGAGGTTGCCGCCGCGCAGCACCGGGGACGCCATGAGGAACCAGCGCATGGCGTCCGAGCCGTCGCGGTCGAAGACCTCGTTGACGTCCGGGTAGTTGCCCTTGGACTTCGACATCTTGAGGCCGTCGTCGCCCAGCACGATGCCGTGCGCCACCACCGATTTGAAGGCCGGGCGATCGAACAGCGCGGTCGAGAGGATGTGCAGGTTGTAGAACCAGCCGCGGGTCTGGCCGTTGTACTCGACGATGAAGTCGCCGGGGCTGTGCGCGGCAGCGACGGCCGAGCCGTCCATGGACACTGTGGCCGAGCCGTCCATGGACACTGTGGCCGAGCCGTCCATGGACACTGTGGCCGAGCCGTCCATGGACTCCGTGGCCGAGCCGTCCATGGACTCCGTGGCGGTGCCCTCGAACCACTCCTTGTTCTCGAACGGGTAGTGCACCTGCGCGTACGGCATGGAGCCGGACTCGAACCAGCAGTCCAGCACCTCGGGCGTGCGCCGCATCATCGACTTCCCGGTCGGGTCATCGGGATTGGGGCGCACCAGCTCGTCGATGCCGGGCCGGTGCAGATCGCTCGGCCGCACGCCGAAGTCCTGCTCCAGCTGATCCAGCGAACCGTACACGTCCACCCGCGGGTAGGCCGGATCGTCCGAGATCCACACCGGGATGGGCGCACCCCAGTAGCGGTTGCGACTGATGTTCCAGTCGTGCGCGTTCTGCAGCCACTTGCCGAACTGGCCGTCGCGGATGTGCTCGGGAACCCAGGTGATCTGCTTGTTGAGCTCCACCATGCGGTCCCGGAAGGTGGTGACCGCCACGAACCAGGACGGCACCGCCATGTAGATCAGCGGCTGGCCGGAGCGCCAGCTGTGCGGGTAGGAGTGCTCGATGGTCTCGTGCCGCAACAGCTTTCCGGCGGCCTTGAGGTCCTTGATGATGACCGGGTTGGCGTCGAAGACCATGAGGCCCTCGTAGGGCGGCACCATGGAGGTGAACTTGCCGCCCGGGTCGAGGGGCTGCACGACCTCGATTCCGTTGGCGGAGGCCACATCCATGTCCTCCTCACCGAACGCGGGCGCCAGATGCACCACGCCGGTACCGGAGTCGGTGGTCACGTAGTCGGCGTTGAGCACCCGGTGCGCGTTCGGGTGGCCGAGGAAGAAGTCGAAGGGCGGCAGGTAGTGCAGGCCCTCCAGCGCCGCGCCCGAATACTCGGACAGCACAGTCGGTTCCTCGCCCAGCTCGCGCGTGTAGTGCGAGACCCGCTCGGCGGCAAGCACATACCGCTTGCCATCCTTGCCCTCGACGTGAGCGTAGGTGATGTCGGGGTGTACCGCGATCGCCAGGTTGGACGGCAGCGTCCACGGCGTGGTGGTCCAGATGAGGGCATTGGCGCCGTCCAGGGCGTGCAGCGGGTGCTCGGCGGGGACCCGCAGCACCATGTCGACGGTGACCGCCGGATCCTGCCGCATCCGGTAGGAGTCGTCGAGGCGCGCCTCCTGATTGGACAGCGGGGTCTGCTCGTACCAGCTGTAGGGCAGCACCCGGAAGCCCTGATAGATCAGGCCCTTGTCGTACAGCGACTTGAACGCCCACATGACCGATTCCATGAAGTCAAGGTCGAGGGTTTTGTAGTCGTTGTCGAAGTCGACCCACCGGGCCTGGCGTGTCACATAGTTACGCCACTCGTTCGTGTAGCGAAGTACCGAGGATTTGCACGCGGCATTGAATTCCGCGAGGCCCATGGCATCGATCTGTGATTTGTCCGTGATACCGAGCTGCTTCTCCGCTTCGATTTCCGCGGGCAGGCCGTGAGTATCCCAACCGAATCGTCGTTCCACCTTCTTGCCGCGCATGGTTTGGAAACGCGGGATCAAATCCTTCACGTATCCGGTCAGCAGATGACCGTAGTGCGGCAACCCATTGGCGAAGGGCGGGCCGTCGTAGAAGACGAATTCCTCTGCATCGGAACGGTTCTCGATGCTGGCACGGAAGGTGTCGTCGGCGGCCCAGTAGTCCAGGACCCGCTGCTCCAGCTCGGGGAACGACACCTGACCGGAGGTCCGGCTCAGGTCAACGCGGGGATATCCGCTTCGGGAAGTGGCTGTGTCGTCTTCAAAAGCAGCGTCCGCCATAGCGGCCTCTCAGTCTCCTCGTGCCAGCACAGTGGGCACGGGGACGATGCCGGCGCTCGGTGCGCCGTAACCGCGGTACCACCCCGCTTGCCCGACCCCAGGATCACGAAAACCCTTGCAGGACCGAGCCTCTCGTTGTGAGCTGTGACGGGCTCACCCGTTCGGTTCTAGTGAGCAGACCCTGTCGTTCACTGCTGAACGCAGGCACCCGCCGTTCTTCCGAAAGCTCCCCGGTGATGGCCGGATCAACGCCGTATAGCTCTCTACAGTCTAGCGGGGCGGGTCCAGCGGATATTCCGCGGACCCGCCCCACTAGTGCTTCGCATGTCTTCCGCCCGTCCGGGACGAGGTGTCCTCGTCATCGGTCCGCAGCGACAACGCACTGACGAGCAGCAGCACCGCGCCTATCACGCACACGATGATGCAGCCCCATGCCCAGATCACCGAACCGGTGGTCAGTGCGGTCACCAGCAAGCCGAAACCCACGGCTGCGAGCGCGAGCGTCACCACGAGCAAGTACACCACCCCCTCGCTGGGCTTCGATAGCGGTGGCTATCGGAGGACTCGAAAGGTTGGCGGCGATACCGCGCCACCCGGGAGTTCCTCCCGCGCGACCTGGCATCGCTGGCCGTATCTACGACTTTACTTGCTGCCCTTGAGAAGTGCGCCGTTGCCGGACGCATCCTGGCCGAACTCGCCGCCGTCGACCGGGACCGCCGAACCACGGTTCTCCAGCTCCTCCAGCTGCGATTCCAGGTAGGACTTCAGGCGCACACGGTATTCGCGCTCGAAGGTCTTGAGCTGCTCGATCCGGCTCTCCAGCACGCTGCGCTGCTGGGTGATGGTGGCCATGATCTCGGTGTGCTTGCGCTCGGCGTCGGCCTGCAGGGCGTCGGCCTTCTCCTTCGCTTGGCGCAGCTGGGAATCCGAGCGGGTCTGCGCGTCCGACAGCATGGCCTCGGCCTTCTGGCGGGCGTCGGCGATCATCGCCTCGGAGCGCGTACGCGCGTCGCTGACCAGGCGCTCGGAGTTGGCCCGGGCGTTGGCCAGCAGCTGCTCGGCCTCGGTCTTGGCATCGGAGGTGAGGCGGTCGGCCATCTCCTGAGCCAGCGAAAGCACCTTGGCGGCCTGCAGATTCGCGTCCGCGGAGGGAGCTTCCTGCTTGACGGCGGCCACCGGGACCGGAGCCGGCATGGGGGCCGGGGGCGGCGGCGGAGCGGCCTTGATGGGCTCCGGCGCGACGGGCGCCTTCACGGGCTGGACCGCGGGGCCGCGATTCTTCTTGGCGTCAGCCAGTTCCGCGTCCAACTCGGCAACTCGCTGGCGAAGGTCAGCGTTCTCCTCGATGAGGCGTGAGAGCTCCTGCTCGACCAGGTCGAGGAAGGCATCGACTTCATCCTCGTTGTAGCCGCGCTTCCCGATCGGCGGTTTGCTGAACGCGACGTTATGAACATCGGCGGGGGTCAGCGGCATGGAACGATCCCTTCACGCTTCGTATGGAGATCTAGCGGTAGATCTGGGCAAGCTTTCTTTCGGCCCATTCTGTCATACCTGAGCAATCGACTGCCCTGCCTGGCCCGTGATCGTCATCAAGATGAACACGATGAAAAGCAGGACCATAATGGACAGATCGAGCCGAATTCCCCCAAGATTCACTGGGGGTATCAAACGCCTCAGAAGTTTCACCGGAGGGTCGGTGACCGTGAAGATCACCTCCAGGATGATCACCACGAAGCCCGTCGGCCGCCAGTCCCGCGCGAAGCTGCGGATGAACTCGACGATGACTCGGCTGATCAGCAGCAGCCAGAAGAGGAACAGCAGTAGGTTCAACACCTGGAACAGGGCCACCGCACCACTGTGCCCTAGATTCCATGATCGGCAAAATAGAAACACGGATCGTCCCGGTCACAGCCCGACTCATGCGGTATGACCGCTTCGGGACCCCGCCCGGACAGCACCGCCACACATCGTGGCACTCGGATACCCGACAACTCGGGCGCAAGACTCCCCCACCATTCCCCCGCGACTATTTCGCAACCCCCGTTGACGCGACGCAATTCCTTGCCGCGGTTTACTTTTGAGCTCCACGCCGGTGATCGGCGCCTCGACCGCTACCCCTGGCGGCCGGCCCTTCCCTCGGGGCCCGGGAGGCACAGCCTCCGAACGGGTTTCAGGGCGCGGCCCTGACAATCCCCGAGAGTTGGGGTCACTTCTGGTTGTAGAAGCCGTTTTCCGCGATCCGGCGGCGCTCCTCGGCGGAGACATCCACGTCGGCCGGTGAGAGCAGGAACACCTTCGTGGCGACCTTGTCGAACGAACCACGCAGCGCGAAGGCCAGACCCGCGGCGAAGTCCACCAGGCGGCGGGCGTCGGAGTTGCTCATCTCGACCAGATCCATGATCACCGGGGTGCCGTCGCGGAAGCGCTCACCGATGATGGCGGCCTCCGCGTAGGTGCGCGGGCGCAGCGTGGTGATCTTGGACAAGGTGCCTCCGTCCTCGAAGATCTGGGGACGGCGGGCCGCCTCGATCCGGCGCTCCTGCTCCCGCAGCTCCTCGATGCGCCGCTCCGCATCGGTATCCATCGCGAGCGCGCCGCGGGTGCTGCCGCGCACCGCGGGCGCGCTGCCGCCCATGGAACGGGTGCGGCTGGACGGGGCGGTGTCGATGCGGGTGGGACGACGGGGCGAGTCGTAACGGTCGTCGGCGTCGTAGCGGTCGCGGTGATCGCGCTCGCGGAGATCGTCGGCGTAGTCGTCCCGGCGGGACACGCTGTACCCAGGCTTGTAGGGCGCCTTGTAGGACGGCTCGTAGGCGGGCTCGTCGTCGTAGCGGTCCTCGCCGTATCGGTCGTAGTCACGCTCGCGTTCGGCGTAGGGCCGGGGACGACGCTGGCCACGCTCATCGGCGCTCCGGGCGGCTCCGCGGTCGTCGACGTAATCGTCTTCGTAATCCTCGAGCGGAACCATCCCGAAGTACGCCTTGAACTTGTGCAGCGTGCTCATCTGGTCGACCTTCCTTCGGCCCCGGTTGGCCTGGGGTGTTGTCCTGCTCAGTCCTCGTCTGCCACCAAGCATATGTTTCAAATGTGACTGGTGAGGTTTCTTTGCTACGCCGAGGTTATCGGTCGTGCGCCCATCAGGGCTGTACCGACACGCACGCAGGTGGATCCATGGCGGATGGCCGACTCCAAGTCGCCGGACATGCCCGCCGATAGTTCTTTCGCATCGGGGTGGACGGTTGTTAATGCGGCGTGGATGCGGGCCAGTTGCTCGAAGGCGGCATCCGGTTCGACGTCCAGCGGCGGGATGGCCATCAGGCCCGCGAGCTGCAAGGATCGTGAGGCGGCGACCTGATCGGCGAGCGCGTGCAGGGCCGCGTCGCGGGCGCCGCCGCGGGACGGGTCCGCGTCCAGGGACACCTGGAGCAGCACGCGCAAGGGGTTCGTGCGGGATCCGTCGTCCAGCGCGGCCTCCGCACCGGCGTCAAGGGCGCTCGCGAGCCGCTCGCTGTCCACCGAGTAAACGGTATCGGCCCAGCGTGCAACGGATTTCACCTTGTTTCGCTGCAGCCGTCCGATGAACTCCCAGCGTATCTGGGACAGGTGTCGCAGCTGCGCCACCTTGCCCGCCGCCTCCTGCTCACGGGACTCGCCGAACTCGCGGCGGCCCAATCCATAGAGGATCTCGATATCCGAGGCGGGGAAGAACTTGGTGACCGGCAGCAGGCGCACCGACCCCGGCGCCCGGCCCGCGGCCGCGCACGCTGCGTCGATTCGCCCGATGAGTGCCGATAGGGCGGTGGCGAGCTCGCCGACGCGACCACCGCCGGACGTGACCTGCGCCGCATCGGATCCCTGTGCGGCGGTGAAGCTTTCGGTCATTCTGAAACTCCCTCGGATGACATCCAAATCACACCGGCGAGTCGGCCGGTCGGCGAGTCGCGCCGGTGCGAGAACAGCGTCCGGTCCTCTATGGTGCACCGCGGATCCACCGCGACCGCGCCCACACCGGCCGCCTCCAACTGCCGGCGGATGCCCGCGCGCAGATCCAGGCCCGGCGTGCCCTTGGCCGTGGTGGTCGCGCTGCCCGGCAGATGCGCCTCGACATCGGCGCGCATGGCGGCGGGCACCTCGTACTGGCGACCGCTGGCCGCCGGGCCGAGGAAGGCGCCGATGCGTTCGGGCTTCGCACCCACCGACATCATGGCCTCCAGCACCCGCGGCACGATCCCGATCCGCGCGCCGATCCGTCCCGCGTGCACGGCGGCGATGACGCCGGCCTCGTCGTCGGACAGCAGGATCGGCACGCAGTCGGCGGTCAGCACCACCAGCGCGAGATCGCGCCGGGTGGTCACCAGCGCGTCGGTGGCAGGCACCGGCTCGGTCCGCGGCCCGTCCACGATCTCCACGTTCCGCCCGTGGATCTGTTCCATCCACACCAGGTGGTCCGGCGCGAGTCCGATGTTCTCCGCGAGCCGAACCCGATTGCGCCGCACCGCCTCCGGATCATCACCCACGTGATCGCCCAGGTTGAACGAGTCGTACGGCGCGGCCGAGAACCCGCCCGCCCGCGTCGTCACAACCCGTCTGGTCCGAAATACCGGTGCCGCTCCTGTCATGCCTTCGAGGGTAGTAGTCACCGGCGGGCAACCCCGAACTCACCACCGCCCGGGAACCGCATCACGCCCGGGAACGACATCGCGCCCGCTCCGGAAGCCGGAACGGGCGCGATGGGTGAATCCGTCAGGGGCGCAACGTCAGCGGCGCATGAAGGAGGGGACGTCGACGTCGTCGTCATCGGCGTCCGGGGGCTGGATGTGGCCGCGATTGTTGCCCGCGACCGTCGGGTCCACGGCCGGCCGGGGCGCGCTGTAGGACGGAGCCGGGCCACGCTCGGCGATCGGCTGTGGGGCCGGCGCGGGCTCGGGACGCGGCGCGGGAGCGGGCTCGGGGGTGCGGGCCGAGGTGTATTCGTGTGAGCGGCCGACGCTTCCGGCGCTGGCGCTCGCGGTGCCGCTGGTATTGGTGAACCGGCTGACCGCTGGTTCGATGCGCCGGGAGGGACCGCTGCCGTCGAAGCCGGCGGCGATCACGGTGACGCGGACCTCATCGCCGAGGGAATCGTCGATGACCGTACCGAAGATGATGTTGGCCTCGATGTGCGCGGCCTCCTGCACCAGCGAGGCGGCCTCGTTGATCTCGAACAGGCCGAGGTCGGAGCCGCCCGCGATGGACAGCAGCACGCCGTGCGCGCCGTCCATGGAGGCCTCCAGCAGCGGCGAATTGATCGCTGCCTCAGCAGCCTTCACCGACCGGCCCTCGCCGCGGGCGGAGCCGATGCCCATGAGGGCCGAACCCGCACCGGACATGACCGACTTGACGTCGGCGAAGTCGACATTGATCAGACCCGGGGTGGTGATCAGGTCGGTGATGCCCTGAACACCGTTGAGCAGCACCTCGTCCGCGGAGCGGAAGGCGTCCATCAGGCTCACGGCCGCGTCGCCGAGCTGTAGCAGCCGGTCGTTCGGAATGACGATGAGGGTGTCACAGGACTCGCGCAGCGCCTGGATGCCGGCCTCGGCCTGGTTGCTGCGGCGCTTGCCCTCGAACGAGAACGGCCGCGTCACAACACCGATGGTGAGCGCGCCGAGCTTGCGCGCGATGGAGGCCACGACGGGCGCGCCGCCGGTACCGGTGCCACCGCCCTCGCCGGCGGTCACGAAGACCATGTCGGCGCCCTTGAGGACTTCCTCGATCTCGTCCTTGTGATCCTCGGCGGCCTTGCGGCCGACCTCCGGATCGGCGCCGGCGCCCAGACCGCGGGTGAGTTCCCGGCCGACATCGAGCTTCACGTCCGCATCCGACATCAACAACGCCTGCGCGTCGGTGTTGACGGCGATGAACTCGACTCCCTTGAGTCCCTGTTCGATCATCCGGTTGACGGCGTTCACGCCGCCGCCGCCGATACCGACGACCTTGATCACAGCAAGGTAGTTGTGCGGGGGCGTCATGGGCTCTCGCCTTCCTTCGATCTGAAACAGCTTGTCGTCTTCGGCTACTCGCAAAATACCGGCACTATGGTCTCGGTCCGATAAACCCTCAACCATAGGTTCAGCGTTATGTCAAGTATCCGACTGGTGCCGAACGGTATTCGCAGCCACCGCGTTACGGGCGCAGGCGCGCCGAACCGAGTATCAGAATCTTGTGTGATTCGACTCGTCCGACCCACCCGAGCATCGTATCGTGGACGGTTGCCCTCCGGCCCTGGATCGGAACCGACGGTGCCCTTCCGGCAAACCACCGAAAATTTCGGCAGCCCAATGGGTATCGCTCACTTTACCGTGACCAGATTCGGACTCGAAACATCGAATACCTTGCCCGGCTGGGAAAGCAGGGGTCCGACCACCGCGGCCTTGCGCGCGGAGTCCCCGGTTCCGCCCCAGAGCACGGTACGGCCATCACGCAACTCCAGGGCAATATCCGAAACCGAGCGGGCCACAACCGCTCCCACGCCGACCTGGTCGCGCAGCGGAATCGGAATCGCGGCCATGACGGCCACCGCGGCCTTGGTCACCGGATCCGATCCGCCCGGATGATCGGTCACCAGTTTGGGTATCCCCGGTCCCGGCGGCTCGATCGCGAATTCCACACTGTCGCAATCGAGCAGATGGGCGCCGTCGGGACTGTCGAAGTACAGCACGGGGGTGCGCTCCACCACCGTCACCCGGACCGTGGACGGGAACACCCGCTGCACCCGGACGGAACGGACCTTCGGCAGCTGCGACACCTGTTCGGCCATGGCATTGGTGTCCAGCCGCATCATGGACAGACCGTCCGGCACCTGCAACGCGTCCTGAATCTGTTGTTCCGGAACGGCACTCAGCCCTTCCACCTGAACCGTGCGCACCGACAGCAACGGCGTGAACCAGGCGACCAGTCCGAACGTGATCAGCACCACGACCCCGGCCAGGGCGCCCCACCGCACCCGGCGCGATTGCCACGCCGTCACGATCCGCGATTCGCGGCGGACCCGCCCACGGCGCAGCCGGGCCCGCCGGGCCACCGCGCTCTCGCCCGCGGATTCGGCGCTGTTGTCCGCTGCCGCACCGGATTCGGTGTCGTAATCGTCCGCGTCGTAGCTATCGCCGGCGGCCGGATCCCGCCGATCCGCCGCTCCCCCACCCGAGCTCACGGTGGCTCACCGCCCGTGTGAGGGTCGCGCGCGCAGCCCGTCCAGAATCTGGCTGCCCAGCATGGTCACATCGCCCGCGCCCATGGTGATCACCACGTCGCCGGGCCGCGCCAGCGCGCCCACCTGCTTGCCGACCCGGGACATATCCGGCTGATAGTGCACAGGTTTGGTGACCGCGTTGGCCACCAGCGCGCCGTTCACACCCGGCAGCGGTTCTTCACGCGCGCCGTACACATCGAGCACCACCACCTCGTCGGCCAGCGACAGCGCCGCGCCGAACTCGGTCGCGAAAGTGGCGGTGCGGCTGTACAAGTGGGGCTGGAACACCACGATCACCCGGCCCGGCCGTGAGCGCGCGCCGTCGCGCGCCTCCTGCGCGACCAGTTCGGCGGCGGCGGAGAGCACCGCGCGCACCTCGGTCGGGTGGTGGGCGTAGTCGTCGAAGACGCGCACGCCGTTCTCGCGTCCGGTGAGCTGGAAGCGCCGGTGCACCCCGCCGAAACCCTCCAGGCCCTGGATGATCTCGCCCATATCGGCGCCGGTCGCGCGGGCGGCCAGCAACGCGCCCAGCGCATTGAGCGCCATGTGCCGGCCGGGCACCGACAGGCGAAGGGTGCGCGGGGCATGCTCGTCGGCGAGCTGGAAGACGGCCACGCCGCCGACATCGCGCGGCTCCCAGGACAGCAGCTGCGCGCCGACCGGGACACCGGACGTGGCGAAATCGCCGGAGCCGTAACCGATCACCTGGATGCCGCGCGGATCCTCGGCCAGCCGGGCCACCGACCGCTGCGCCAGGCCCAGCGAGCCCGGATCGTCCACGCACACCACCAGGCGGCCGCCCGGTTCGAGCCGGTCCACGAAGTCGTCGAAGACCTGGACGTAGGCCTCGTCCGTACCGAAGTAGTCCAGGTGGTCGGACTCGATATTGGTGACCACCGCGACGTCCGGCGCGTACTGCAGCAGCGACCCGTCGCTCTCGTCGGCCTCGGCCACGAAGATGCCGCCGGTGCCGTGGTGGGCGTTGGTGCCGGCCTCGTTGAGTTCGCCGCCGACGGCGAAGGACGGGTCGAATCCGCAGTGCTGCAGGGCCACCACCAGCATGGAGGTGGTCGAGGTCTTGCCGTGCGTGCCCGACACCAGCAGCGTCTTGTGGCCCTGCATGAGCGAGGCCAGCACGGCCGGACGCAGTAGCACCGGCACGCCGCGCCGATACGCCTCCACCAGTTCGGGATTGGTCTTGGGGATGGCAGCGTAGGTGGTCACCACGGCGGTGGGCCCACCGGGCAGCAGGTCCAGGGCGCCGGCGTCGTGGCCGATGCGCACCTGGGCGCCGCGCGCCCGCAGGGCCAGCACGCCGCGGCTCTCCTTGGCGTCGGAGCCGGAGACCATGCCGCCACGCGACAGGAGAATTCGGGCGATCCCGGACATACCGGCACCACCGATGCCGATCATGTGCACGCGTTGCAGATGGTCGGGTAGGTCGGTGTGAGCCTCGGCGGTTCCCACATCACTGTCCGGCCGCTCCACTGTCACCTCGAATTACCCCGTTCCCTCGCGTGTTTCATCGGATAGTTGGGTTCCCAGGCCCGGGTGCTGCGCCACGACTCCGTGGAGCGGCTGGTGCGCCGGGCCGAATCCGAATCTATCGACCGCCGCGACGACGACTCCGAGCCGCCCCGGCCCCGACCCGAGGGTAGCGCGCGCCGCTGCGGGGCGGACTTCACCTTGGCCTTCGCCTTCGCCTTCGCCTTGGTGCGGGCCCGGGAGGCCTGCGCCCGCGCGGGCGAGTACAGCTCGGGTTTCGGCAGGCGCAGCAGCCGGCTGAAGCGGCCGTCCTGGCCCGCGTGCAGGGCCGCCACCGCCTCGGGCTCGTGCCGGGCGGCATTGGCGATGATGCCGAACATGAGCAGCGTGATGGCCAGCGAGGAACCACCCGCCGACACCAGCGGCAGCTGCAGGCCGGTCACCGGCAGCAAACCGACGACATAGCCGACATTGATCAGCGCCTGACAGGTGATCCAGGTGGTGGCCGAGGCGGTGAGCAGCCGGATGAACGGATCCACCGAGCGGGTCGCGATCCGCAACCCGGCGTAGACGAACAGTGCGAAAAGCCCCAGCACCAGCGCGCATCCGAGGAACCCCAGCTCCTCGCCGATGATGGCGAAGATGAAGTCGTTGTGCGCGTTGGGCAGATAGCTCCACTTGGCCCGGGACTGGCCCAGGCCGCGACCCCAGATGCCGCCGTCGGCCAGCGAGTACATGGCCTGCCTGGCCTGGTAGCCGATGCCCTGCGGGTCGTCGCCCGGGCTGAAGAAGGCGCGCATGCGGTCGGACCGGTAGCCGGCCGAGAGCGCGAGGATCGCCGCCGCCACGCCGCCCGAGACCGCGATGGTCACGAACATGCGCAGCGGCAGCCCGCCGAACCACAGCAGCGAGGTCAGTACGATGCCGAGCGCGATGGTGGTGGACAGGTTGGGTTCCAGCACGACCAGGAAGCACACCAGCAGGCCCGCGGGCACCAGCGGCATGAGAATGTCCTTGTACCCGGCCTTTTCGGTCTGCCGGGAGGCCAGCAGGTGCGAACCCCACACCACCAGCGTGACTTTCACGATCTCCGAGGGCTGCACCGACACCACGCCGAGGTCGAACCAGCGCCGCGAACCCTGCACCTCGCTGCCGATGCCGGGGATGAGCACCAGCACCAGCAGCACTACCGACAGCGCGAAGACCGGGAACGACAGCCGGCGCATCACCCGCATCGGAATCCGCAGCGCGATATAGAACAGCACCGCGCCGAAGGCGGCCAGCACCGCCTGCTGGATGAACAGCTTGTAGGCCGAACCGCCGTCGGCGTAGGACTCCACGCTGGACGCCGAGAGCACCATGACCAGGCCGAGCACGGTGAGCAGCACCGCGATCGCCACCACGAGGTGGAACGACGCCAGCGGGCGGGCCAGCCAGGCCCCGAACCATCCGATTCTCGGTCGCTGGGTCTGGTTCCCGGCCCGCCGCGGCGTCGCCGTCGTCATTCGGTTCTCCCGATGTCCTTCTCGTCCAGGGCCTGCACGGCGCCGGCGAAGCTGCGGCCGCGGTGCGTGTAGTCGGCGAACATGTCCAGGGACGCCGCGGCCGGGGCCAGCAGCACGGTATCGCCGCGATGGGCGAAGCCGGCCGCCACGCGCACCGCGCGCGCCATCACCGCTTCGGGCTCGATCTCGGTGAAGGGGTCACCCATCCGAGCATCGTCCCCCGAATTCAGCTCCACGACCGGCACATCGGGCGCGTGTCGCGCGAGTGCGGCCGCGATCGCCGCCGCGTCCTGGCCGAACAGCACGGCCGCGACGAGATGTTCGCGGCATTCCTCGATGAGGTCCTCGACGCTGGCGCCCTTGAGCTGACCGCCGGCCACCCAGACCACGCTGGGGTGCGCCAGGATCGAGGAGCGCGCGGCGTGCGGGTTGGTGGCCTTGGAGTCGTCGACGAATTCCACGCCGGACAGCTCCCGCACGAAGGCCGCCCGGTGCGGGCCGACCTTGTGCTCCTGCAGGCCCTCCTTCACGAACTGCGGTGCCACGTCGATGGATCGGGTCAGGGCGGCGGCGGCCAGGGCGTCGGCCACACCGGCCGGTCCCTGCGGGCTGATGTCACCGACCTCGGCCAGGATGGCGGCCTTGGTGAAGGCGCGGTCGAGCAGCTTGCCGTCCACCACGCCCAGCTCGCCGTCGGCGGGGACGCCGATGCGGAAGCCGACGGTGCGGCGCGCCTTGGACTTTCGCGCCAGCGCCGCGGCGACGGCGTCGTCCAGGCCGACCACGCCGACCCGTCCGGTCAGCGCGCGCGCCTTGGCGGCGGCGTATGCGTCCAGGCCACCGTGCCAATCCAGGTGATCCTCGGCCACGTTCAGCACCACGCCGGCCTCCGGGCGCACCGACGGCGCCCAGTGCAGCTGGAAGGAGGACAGTTCCACCGCCAGGATCTGCGGGCCCGGGGTGCGGCGCAGCGCGTCCAGGATGGGCAGGCCGATATTGCCGCAGGCCACCGAGGGAATCCCGGCGGCGCGCAGGATGGAGTGCGTCATCTGGGTGGTGGTGGTCTTGCCGTTGGTGCCGGTCACCACCAGCCACTTGCGGACCGGACCGTAGATGCGGGCCTGATCGACCCACCAGGCGAACTCGACATCGCCCCACACCGGAATGCCCTCGGTGACGGCCGAGACCAGCACCGGGGAGTCCGGCCGCCAGCCCGGGCTGGTGATCACCAGCGCGAAGCGTTGCAGCGCATCGGGTTTGAGCAGGTCGGCACTGGTGGCGGTGCCGAGACCCAGTTCGGCGGCCTCGGCGAGCGCCTTCTCGCCGCCGTCGGTGACCACCGGGCGCGCGCCGATGTCCTGCAGCGGCTCGATCAGCGAGCGTCCGGAGACGCCCCAACCGGCCACCAGCACATCACGGCCACGTAGGAATTCGAGCATGGGCCCCGGCGATCGCAGGACCCTCGGAGAATGTTCGGACATTGCTCACTCACCCTGCCGCAGAGAGGTATTCGCTGTAGAACAGGCCCAGTCCGATCGCCGAGGCCATACCGGCCAGCAACCAGAACCGGATGATGACCGAAGTCTCGGCCCACCCGCTCAGCTCGAAGTGGTGATGGAACGGTGCCATCTTGAACAGGCGATTGCGCGTGGCGCGGAAGACCGCCACCTGCAGCACCACCGACGCGGCCTCGGCCACGAACAGCGCGCCGATGACGACCATGAGCAGCTCGGTGCGGGTGGTGATGGACAAGCCCGCGAGCAGACCGCCCAGCATCAGCGAGCCGGTGTCGCCCATGAAGATCTTGGCGGGCGCGGCATTCCACCATAGGAAGCCGATACAGGCCGCGCCGCCCGCGGCGCAGACCAGGGCCAGATCGAGCGGATCTCGAACCTGGTAGCACCCCGCGACCGCGTGCGCGGAGCAGGAGTTACGCCACTGCCAGAAGGTGATGATCATGTACGCGCCCAGCACCAGGCTCATCGAGCCGGCGGCCAGGCCGTCCAGGCCGTCGGTCAGGTTCACCGCGTTGGACCAGGCCACCACCAGCAGGCAGACGAACGCCAGGAAGACCACCACGCTCATGGACAGCGTATTGATGTCGCGCGTGTAGGACAGGCGCTTGTCGCCGGGGGTCAGACCGTGAATGTTCTTGAACTGCAGGGCCAGGACGCCGAAGACGACGGCCGCGGTGAGCTGGCCGATGTACTTGCCGGCCGCGGTCAGGCCCAGGTTGCGCTGCTTGCGCAGCTTGATCAGGTCATCGGTGAAGCCGACGAAGCCCAGCGCGGTGGCCAGGCCCATGACCAGCAGGCCCGAGGCCGAGGGGCCCGGCTCGCCGTAGGTCATGGAGATCAGGTGCGAGCCGAGGTAGCCGGCCCACATGCCGATCATGATGGCGACGCCGCCCATGGTGGGGGTGCCGCGCTTGGCCTTGTGGCTCTCCGGGCCGTCGACCCGGATCTCCTGTCCGAAGCCCTGTTTGGCGAAGTAGCGGATCACTACGGGGGTCAGCAGGATGGAGACGGTCAGCGCGATGGCTGCCGACAGCAGAATCTGGGTCATCGCGCGGCCTCCTGCTCCGCACCGATCAGGTGTTCGGCGACCGTCCACAGGCCGACCGACTTCGAGGCCTTCACCAGCACCACCGCACCCGGCTCCAATTCCTCGTCGAGCAGGGCGATGGCGGACTCGATATCGGGCACGTGGATGGCCTCCTCGCCCCAGGAGCCCTCCTGCACCGCACCCTGGAACAGGGCACGCACGGGGCGGCCCTGGCCGACCACGATCAGGCGGTCCACGTCCAGCCGCACCACCAGGCGGCCGATCCGGTCGTGTTCGAGGACGGATTCCTCGCCCAGTTCACCCATTTCGCCGAGCACCGCCCAGCTGGGGCGCGGCTCGGTCCCGGCCTTGGACATGGTGACCAGCGCCTTGAGGGCGGCGCGCACCGAATCCGGGTTGGCGTTGTAGGAGTCGTTGACGACGGTGACACCGTCGGCACGGGTGCGCACGTCCATGCGGCGGGCCGAGACGGGGGCCGCGCCGGACAGCGCCCGCGCGACGGTCGCGAGGTCCGCGCCCTGGTCCAGGGCGACAGCCGCCGCGGACAGCGCATTGCCGACCTGGTGCTCACCGTGCACGGCCAGCTGGACCTCGATCGATTCGCCGTTGGCGTGCAAGGTGAATCGTGCGCGGGCCCGATCGTCGAGCACCACGTCGGAGGCGCGGACATCGGCCTGCGCGGCGTGGCCGACGGTCACCACGCGGGCGACGGTCCGTTCGGCCATCGCGGCGACCAGGTGGTCGTCGGCGTTCAGCACCGCCAGGCCGGAGGCCGGAAGGCCCTCGACGAGTTCGCCTTTGGTCTGCGCGATGACCTCGCGGCTGCCGAACTCGCCCAGGTGCGCGGTACCGACATTGAGCACCACGCCCACGCTCGGCGGGGCGATCTCGGTGAGGGCCTTGATGTGCCCGGGTCCGCGGGCGGACAGCTCGAGCACCAGGAAGCGGGTGCCGGCGTCGGCGCGCAGCACGGTCCACGGGTGGCCGAGCTCGTTGTTGAACGAACCGGGCGGGGCCACAACGGGTCCCAGCGGGGCGAGGACCGCCGCCAGTAGGTCCTTGGTGGAGGTCTTGCCCGAGGAACCGGTCACCCCGACCACCGTCAGGTTCCCGGCCCGGACCAGCCGGTCCACGCTGACGCGGGCCAGGGCGGCCAGCGCGTACAGCACCGCCGCGCCGGAGCCGTCGGTGTCGTGGGCCAGCGCGATGGCCCGCGTGTTCCCGGGGCGGGGTGTCACCACGATGGCGGGCACCCCGACGGGCCGGGCGGCCAGCACCGCGACCGCGCCCTGCGCGACGGCCTGCGCCGCGAAGTCGTGGCCGTCGGCGCGCTCACCGGGCAGCGCCAGGAACAGGTCACCGGAACCGATACGGCGCGAATCGAATTCGGCCGAGCCGGTGACCTTCGCCTCGGGATCGGGGGCGTCGTGCAGCGTGCCGCCGACGACCTCCGCGATCTCCCGCAAAGTCATCTCGATCATGAAAGCGTCAGGTCCCTCGTCTTTTCCGACAGGGCGGCCGCGAGTACCTCGCGGTCGTCGAACGGATGCTTCACGCCTGAAATCTCCTGCCCTGTCTCATGTCCCTTGCCCGCGACCAGCACCACGTCGCCGGGCTGCGCCCAGTCGACGGCGGTCTTGATCGCGGCCGCCCGGTCCCCAACCTCCCGGACCTCACCGCGTTCCGCGACCGGTACCTGTTCGGCACCGGCGAGCACCGCGGCGCGGATGGCGGCCGGGTCCTCGCTGCGCGGATTGTCGTCGGTAATGATGGCCAGGTCGCTGCCGCGCGCCGCCGCCGCACCCATCAGGGGCCGCTTGCCGGCATCGCGATCACCGCCCGCGCCCACCACTACGGCCAGACGGCCCTCCCCTTGTTCGGCCAACCACGTGCGCAGGGTCGCCACGACCGATTCGATCGCGGCGGGCTTGTGCGCGTAATCGACCACGGCCAGAAACTCCTGACCCCTATCCACCCGCTGCATGCGGCCCGGCACATCGACCGTGCCGAGCGCCGCAGCGGCAGTCTCCGCCTCGACCCCGGCCGCCGCGCACAGGGCGACCGCCAGGATTCCATTGGCGATGTTGTACGCGCCCGGAAGCCGCAGCCGCACATCCACATTGACATCCGGCCCCGAAGCGGTGAACTCCTGGGTGCCGCCGGACCCGGCGGTGGCCGCGCCGGCGGTCCAGTCCGCGGGCACGCCCGGCCGGGTCGCCACGGTGCGCAGGCGGCCGGTGGTATCACCGGATCCGGCTGCGAGACAGTCGGCTACGTCGTCCGCCAGGCGTCGGCCCCACTGGTCGTCGACGCAGATCACAGCCGTGCGCGCGGCCACCGACGGGCGCGCCGCGGCGGCCGAGGCCGGGCCGTCCGGAATGAACAGGCGGCGCTTGGCGGCGAAATAGTCCTCGAAATCGGCATGGAAGTCGAGGTGGTCCTGGGACAGGTTGGTGAACGCGCCGACCGCGAAGCTCACCCCGTCCACCCGGCCCAGCGCCAGGGCATGACTGGAGACTTCCATGACCACCGCGTCCACACCCCGCTCGACCATGAGCGCGAACATGGCGTGCAGCTGCGGAGCCTCGGGCGTGGTGAGCGCCGAGGGCACCCGGACGCCGCCGATACGGGTCTCGATGGTGCCGATCAGGGCGGTGCGCAGCCCGGCCGCGGCGAGCCCGGCCTCCACCAGATACGACGTGGTCGTCTTGCCGGACGTACCGGTGATACCGACGATGCGGAGTTTGCGAGACGGATCACCGTAAAGGGCCGAGGACAACTCGCCGAGCACCGCGCGAGGCGCGTCGTGCACGAGCACCGGGACGGCGATCTCGCCGATCAGTTCCGCGCCCGCCGGATCGGTGAACACCGCGACCGCGCCGCGCTCGACCGCGTCGTGGGCGAAGCGTGCGCCGTGCGCGTGGGCTCCGGCCAGACCGGCGAACAGATCACCCGGCAGCACCGCGTTCGAGCGCTGCTCGATACCGGTGACCTGGACGTCCTCGAGTGCTGCCGCGAATTCCGCGGGCCGCGCGCCCGTCAGCTCCGCCACCGTGCGCAGGGCGGTGGTCGGCGGCGCGGCGGGCCGAAGCACCTGCGGTGCCCGATCTCCGCTCGGCGGCTCTGCTCGATCTCCGCTGCGCGGAACCGACTGCGCGGGCACGAAGCTCCTCTCCAGGGCGGTCATATGCATGAATCGGTCCGGATGACCGGATCGACGTGTCAGGTTACCTGTGTTCGATCGCCGCGCGATCGGCACGGCGGAGTTCGGTCACCCGCCGGTGCGCACACCGGCGGCGGTGGGCGTCACAACCATCCGCTCCCCGCTCTAACTCGCCTGCAGAATCAGCTGTTTGGCAGGCGGCGACGGCGGGATGCGGTCGCGCTGCAACAGCCAAGAGGCGATGCTGTGGAACAGGGGCGCGGCCGAGCCGCCGCCGCTGCCGTCGGAGCTGCGCACCGGCGCATCCAGCATCATGCCGATCACATAGCGGGGATTGTCGGCGGGGGCCATGCCCGCGAAGGTGATCCAGTAGCGGTCGCTGGAATAGCAGCGGCAATTCGGATCGATCTGCTGAGCCGTGCCGGTCTTGCCCGCGATCTGATAGCCCTCGATGGCGGCCGGGATGCCGGTGCCGCTCTGGATACCGCGCGGATCCTTCTGCACGATGGCCTGGAACATCTGGCGCAGCGTCTGCGCGGTCTGCGGGGTGACCACCTTGACGCCCTCCGGCGGCTCCTCCTCGGTGCGGGTGCCGTCCGGGGCGATCTTGGCCTTCACGATGCGCGGCGGAATCCGCACCCCGTCATTGGCAATGGCCTGGTACATGCTGGTCATCTGCAGGGTCGTCATCGAAAGACCCTGGCCGATGGGCAGGTTGGCGAAGGTGGAGCCCGACCACTGGTCCCGGGCGGGCACCACGCCCGCGCTCTCACCCGGCAGGCCGACGCCGGTGCGCTGGCCCAGGCCGAACTTCTTGAGCATGTCGAAATAGCGGTCCTCGCCGACGCGCTGCGCCAGCATGAGGGTGCCCACGTTCGAGGACTTACCGAAGATCCCGGTGGTCGTGTAGGGGGTAACGCCGTGGTCCCAGGCATCGTGCACGGTGACACCGCCCATGAAGATGCTGCCCGGAACCTGGTGCACCTCATCGGGAGTGGTGAGGCCGTACTCGATGGCCGCGGCCGCGGTGACGATCTTGTTCACCGAGCCCGGCTCGTACACCTCCTGCACCGACGGATTGCCCAGATCGGTGGTGGACCAATACTGCGGTCCCATGGCGGGATTGAAGGTGTTGTCATTGGCCATGGCCAGCACCTGGCCGGTGTGCACGTCCAGCACCACCGCCGAGGCCGCGCTCGCGCCCGAGAGGTCCTTGGCCTGCTGCACCTGCTGCTGCACGTAGTACTGCAGATCCGAATCCAGGGTGAGCTCGAGGCCGTAGCCGTTCACCGCGGGCTGGCGGTCGCGCCACGAACCCGGGATCACCGCGCCGTCGGAGCCGCGGTCGTAGGTCTGCGAGCCGTCCGATCCGGCCAGCAGCGCGTCCATGGAGGACTCCAGACCGATCTGGCCGTGCCCGTCCCAGCCGGTCGCGCCGATCACATTGGCGGCCAGCGAACCACCCGGATACTCGCGCATGTCCTGGCGTTCCTGGCCGACCTCGGGGAACTCCAGGTTGATATCGGCCGCGACCCGCGGATCCACATTGCGCACCAGGTACACGAACGGCTCATCGCTCTTCAGCTTGGCCAGGATGTCCTTCTCGGGCGCGTCATTGCCGAGCTTCTCGTGCACGTACTTGGCGATGGCCGCCAGCCGGTCGTCCGGATCCGGCGCGGTCTTCGGATTCTTCTCATGCTCGTCGGCGAGATCCTTGCGAACCCGCACCGGCTGGAAGGTCAGTGCCTTGGCGGCGATCGTGAACGCCAGCGACCGCCCGTAGCGATCCGTGATCGGACCGCGGGTGGCGGGATCGGCCAGCTTCACCGTGCGCTGGCTGGCCGCCTCCGCGGACAGCTTCGGCGCGGAAACACTCTGCACCCACAGCAGTTGGATGGCCGCCACCGCGAGCGCCACCAGCATGACCAACCGGCCCACCCCGAACCGGAATCGCGTGCCCGAGTCCAGTCCCGGAGCGGGCCGCGGCCCGGACCGACGTCCCGGCCCCGAACCGGCGCGGCCGGAACCCGACCGGCTCCGGCCGGCGGCGGCGACCCGCCCTCGACCGGAATCGGACCGGCCCCGGCCGGAATCGCGCCCGCGCCCCGCGCGGGTAGGGCTCATCGACCAACCCCGTTCGCCGGCGCCGCGGTGCGGCTCATCGGGGCGCTCCGTTCGCCTGCACCTGCGGGTTCTGCGGAGTCGTGACCGGCGCCGCCGGAACGGGATTCGCGGCGGTGGTGGTCGGCGGGGCGGGCGGCGTGGTCACCGGGATCACCCGCTCGCCCTGGGCCTGCTGCAGCTTCGGCGGCTGCGCGGCGGCCGACGGCGTCGTGTTGAGCGGCGGCGCGGGCGCTCCCTGAGCCGGCTGCGGATTGCCGACCACCGTGACCTGACCGTCCGGGCCGATCACCAGCCGGGCCGGATCCTTGGCCGGGATCATGCCCAGTTCGGCTGCGCGCTTGGCCAATTCGGGGGCCGAATCGGCCGAGGCCACCTCACGTTGCAGCGCGTCCCGCTCGTCGGACAGCTTCTGGTTGGCGCGGCGCTGATCGCCGAGCTGATAGCTGTCCTCGGTGGCCCGGGTGGTGAGCAGCAGCGTCAACGCCAGGCCGCAGCCCAGCAGCGCGATAATGGTGGCCACGAAGGACATACGGCCGCGCGGCATCGGATCGCTGCGCCGGCCCCGGCGCATACCCGGCAGGTCGGTCCCGCCCTCCCGATTACGCCGGCGTGCGTAGGCCCGTTGCGCCGCACCCGATTTCACCCGTTCCGCGGCCTGCACCCGGCGGGCCCCCCGGCCCGTCGCCTGCGTCCTGATCGTCATAGTGCGGCTCCGATCCAGCGGATGCCCGCCCGGTGCGCCGTTCTACCCCGGAACCTCACGATTGCAGTGTCCATTGGGGCATGACCGGAGCCCTCCGTGGTTACGCTCCGCTGCCTCCTCCGGGCTTGACCGCTCATGCCCTCGTCCATCGGGGCATGACCGGAGCCCTCCGTGGTTATGCTCCGCTGCCTCCTCCGGGCTTGACCGCTCATGCCCTCGTCCATCGGGGCATGACCGGAGCCCTCC
>NZ_JBIWMX010000010.1:107359-229216 GCF_044766925.1 Nocardia sp. NPDC101769
CGTGGTTATGCTCCGCTGCCTCCTCCGGGCTTGACCGCTCATGCCCTCTCCTCCCCTACGATCCGTTCGGCCGCCCGCATGCGCACCGGAGCGGCCCGCGGGTTGTCCTCGATCTCCTGCTCGGTGGCCTTCTCCGCGCCGCGGGTCAGAATCCTGAATTCCGGTCCCATACCGGGCAATTCGACCGGTAGGTCCAGGGGCGTGCGCGATACCGACCGCTTGGCCAGCGCCGCCTTCACCACCCGGTCCTCCAAGGACTGGTAACTCATGACCACGATGCGGCCGCCCGGGGCCAGCGCGTCCAGCGCGGCGGGCAGCGCGGCCTCCAGCGACTCCAGTTCGCGGTTGACCTCCACCCGCAATGCCTGGAAGGTGCGCTTGGCCGGATGCCCGCCCGTGCGCCGGGCCGCGGCCGGGATGGCGTCGTAGAGCAGCTCCACCAGCTGCGCGCTGGTGGTGAACGGGGTGCGCTGGCGGCGCCGCACGATCTCGGCGGCGATCTTGCCCGCGAACCGTTCCTCGCCATAGGTTTTCAGCACGCGGGCCAGCTCGCCATGGCTGTAGGTATTGAGCACGTCGGCGGCCGTGGGGCCGGTGCTGGAGTCCATCCGCATGTCCAGGGGTGCGTCGATGGAGTAGGCGAACCCGCGATCGGCCTCGTCCAGCTGCATGGAGGACACACCCAGGTCCATCAGAATCGCGCTGACCGAGCCCTTGTCGGGCAACCCGGCCTGCTCGAGCGCGGGTGCGATGCCGTCATACCTGGTGTGCACCAGGGTGATCCGATCCCGGAACGGTGCTAGTCGCTCGCCCGCCAGCTTCAGCGCGGCGGTGTCGCGATCCAGCCCGACCAGGCGGATATTCGGATACGTCTGCAGGAAGTACTCGGCATGACCGCCGAGCCCCAGCGTGCAGTCCAGGTAGACCGCGCCCTCGGAATGCAATGCGGGACCGAGGATTTCGTCGGCGCGATGGAGGAGAACCGGAACATGGCGGGGGCCGTCACTGCCTCGGTGCACCTCGACCTCCCGGAATTTCCTGCCTCACGTTCATTCGCACGGCCATATATGGCCGCTAGCGAAAAGGACCTTCGAATTGGGCGAATGCCCCGTGGTCTCTGACCGAAGCACCGTACCTGGCGTTGGGGAAGTACGTCAGGGTCGGTGTCGGGCAGAGGCCGCAGGGCACTCGCCTCGCTGCGGGCTAGAAGATCCCGCCCAGCGACTCGTCTCTGGCCTGCGAGTAATCCTCCTCGTGCTCGGCGAGGTAGGAATCCCACGCCGTCTTGTCCCAAATTTCGAGGAAGTCGACCGAACCGATCACCACGCAATCCTTGGACAGATTGGCGTAGCGGCGATGTTCGGCCGACAGCATGATCCGGCCCTGTGCGTCCGGACGCTGCTCATCACTGGAAGCCGCCAAGGCCCGGACGAATGCGCGGGCCTGCGGATTGGACCGGGATGCCGCCGCGGCTCTCCGCGCCAGGGCGGTGAACTCGTCCTTGGGATACACGGCAAGGCTGTGGTCCTGTCCCTTCGTGACCATCAACCCTCCCGCCAGCTCGTCCCGGAACTTCGCAGGCAACGTCAGTCGCCCTTTGTCGTCCAACCGAGGGGTATAGGTCCCGAGAAACAAGCCTCGACACCTCCTGCCGGATCACCCTCTCGACTGTTCGGCCTCCTGTAGTGCGGGCTCCACATTACCCCACTTTCCCCCACTTTCAATCGAAAGCGTCGGTGATCTCGGTCCCCGCTTGGCGAACTTCGCAGGTCACACCAGCTATCACCGAGGTGGGGAAGATTTCCTGCAGTTCCCCCGACACGCGCGACGCGCGCCGGGGAGCATCCGACAACTGCCAGCAAACCCGCAGATAGCGTGCATTTCCGACATTCGTGGGGCGCGGTGGGGACCCCCGTGGGGAGGTGTGGGGAATCCTGGAACCCTCCCGACACGCCGAATCGGCACCAACGAGAAACGCCGTGACGCCACACACCAATCGGTGTGTGGCGTCACGGCGTGTCGCTGAATCTTCAGTTAGTCGATCATGGTCCGCTGCCGTGCGACGCCGAAAACCCTCGGCGGCACGGCAGCCTGGTCAACTGTCCTGTTCGAACCTCTTGCGGAACCGGTCCTCCATCCGCGAGGAGAACCCGCCCTGCTTGCGAGGCTTCGGGTGGCCGGCGCCGGGAGCGCCGCCCGTACTGGGATGCGCATCGGCGCCGCGACTGCTCGGCGTGCCCATCCGAGGGCCACCGATCAGCAACAGCACACCCGCGCTGAACATGACGATGAATCCGACCAGACTGATGATCGGGAAGCCGCCCGGCTTGAACGGTGCGGCAATACCGGCCACCAATAGGAACAGACCGAGGGCGAACAGGGCGGCCGCCTGAAGTCTGCGTCGACCGGTGGCAGAACGTAACCGTCCACCCCGAACAGTCGAGGCGAACTTCGGATCCTCAGCATAGAGCGCGCTCTCGATCTGTTCGAGCATGCGCTGCTCGTGCTCGGAGAGTGGCACGGTACCTCCCCCGGCACTAGGTGGTGGCTGTCGCCTCCGGGTAGACGACGGATAGCCGACCTTGGCGGCTGTCTGTCACCAATAATACGAGTTCGATCAGACCGCGACCACCTACTCGCCGATACTCACGCCAGCATTCCGGTTACCCACCCTGAACTGGGCCGCAGCCGGGCCGCGGCGGCCAGCAGGTCCGCCACGTCGTGCAGGAATGCGTTTACCCGCGAAGCGAACTCGTCCGCGCGGTGATCATCGATGGGCCGCGGCAACCCGGCCTCCAGGGCAGCCCGGGTCTCGGACTGACCGGTGAAATAGTCGGCCCACATCACGAATTCCGGTGCTGCGCGCTGCATCAGGACCCAGGCGTTGCGAGAACGCGCGCGGGGCGCGCGGTCTGCTCCCGTGAGTGCCAGCACGGCGCCCGCGCCGCGGAGGGCGGCGAGGTAGGCCGTGCGGAAGCGTTCCGCCGGATCGGTTTCCCCCTGGGCTTCCAGCAATAGACCGTCCGCCTTGCGCAGTAGATCGCCGGCGCGGCCGGGATGGCCCGGTCGTTCAGTTTTCCCGCTCATTTCGGGTACCTCCCCACTCGCACACCTGCATTCGCTTCCCAGAAGGACATCCGGCCCCGATCGGGCATTTCGCCCGCTGGAAAGATCGAACAGATATTCGAAGGTTTCTCGTGGGTTTGAATATAGAGAGACCCACCGACAAGTTGACGCTCCCCAGTGGCGCTACTGTCGACCACATCCGTCCGCGCCAACGAGAGTTGCGTCCAGCCGATGACCGCAGTCACCCCCAAACCGACGCCCGCGCCCGTGGTGGTCGACCTGTCGGCCGCTACCCTGCGGCACCGGCTGCACGACGCCCTCTCGGTCTATGTGGCGGCGATGGATTACCCGCGCGGCACCGAACACCAGCGCGCGCCCATGTGGGCCGAGCACACCACCAGGCCCGGCTGGCAAGCGGTGGCGGCGGTGCTGCCCGACGACGACGGACGGCTCGACCTGCGCACCGCGCCCATCGTGGCCATCGCCTACGGGTATCACGGTGCGCCGCACCAGTGGTGGCATCAGCAGGTGTACAGCGGCATGCGGCGCACCGGATGGCCCGAACACGCCGCGCGGGAACTGCTTTCGGACTACTTCGAACTCACCGAGCTGCACGTGCACCCGGCGGCGCAGGGCCGCGGGCTCGGCGAGATCCTGCTCACCCGGCTGTTGCAGAACCGGCCCGAGCCGACCGTGCTGCTGTCCACGCCGGAGGTGGATAGGGAATCCAACCGGGCCTGGCGGCTGTATCGGCGGCAGGGGTTCGGAGATGTGGTGCGGCACTTCATCTTCTCCGGCGACACCAGGCGGTTCGCGGTGCTCGGCCGGCGGCTGCCCCTGTGAGCCGCGGCGACCTCGGCGCCCGCCGCGTCGTCATCGTCGGTTCCGGGCACAATGCGCTGGTCGCGGCCTGCTATCTGGCGCGGGCCGGGCATCGGGTCGAGGTGCTCGAGCGCGACACCGTACTGGGCGGGGCGGTGTCGACGGTGGAGCGGTTCCCGGGTCACCTGGTCGATCGGGGCTCGTCGGCGCACATCATGATCCGGCACACCGGGATCATCGAGGAGCTGGAGCTGGCCCGGTTCGGGCTGCGGTACATCGACTGCGACCCATGGGCTTTCGCGCCCGCGCCCCCCGGGAGCGGGCTGCCGCCGATCGTGTTCCATCGCGATGTGGACCGGACCTGCGCGTCCATCGCGGCGGCGTGCGGGGAACGGGATGCCGAGGCGTATCGGCGGTTCGTGACCGTGTGGGGACCGCGCAGCGCCCGGGTGATGCGGGCGTTCTCGGCGACGCCGACGGGCGGGAACCTGCTGAAGGCGTTCTGGGGCATGGACCCTCGCGAGGCCGCCGGGGCGACCGGCCGCAGCAGTGCCGGGGCCCTGTCCCGGGAGATGGTGCAGACCGGAGACGCGCTGCTGGACAGCCTCTTCGACAGTGAACGGCTCAAGGCCGCGCTGGCCTGGTTCGGCGCGCAGTCCGGTCCGCCCATGTCCGAACCCGGGTCCGCGCCCATGGTGGGATTCGCGGCGCTCATGCACACGCTGCCGCCGGGCCGCGCGGTCGGCGGCAGCGGGGCGCTCACCACGGCGCTGGTGGCGCGGCTGGAATCGGACGGCGGCATCGTGAGCGCCGGGGACGCGGTCACCGCGATCACCCGGGCCGGAGACGGCTGGGAGGTGCGCACCGCGGACGGGCGAAACGTGGAGGCGGACACCGTGATCGCGGGCACCCACATCCTCACCACGCTGAACCTGTTGGAGCAGGGCGGATTCGGCGCCGGGGTGCTCGCCGGCTGGCGGCGGCGCATTCGGGTGGGACCGGGCATCGGCATGGTGGTGCGGGCCGCGCTCAGCGACCTGCCCCGGTATCCAGGCGCGGAGACCGCCGAATCCGCCCACGGCCTGCAGCTTCTCGTCACCGATCGCCGCGAGCTGCGCCGCGCGCACGGCGCCGCGCTGGCCGGGGATCTGCCGCCGCGACCGGTCGTGCTGGCCATGAGTTTCAGCGCCCTGGATCCGAGCATCGCGCCCGCGGGTGAGCATCAGGTCACGCTGTGGTCGCAGTGGCATCCCTATGACCTGGCCGACGGCACCGCCTGGTCCTCGCACGCCGACCGCGAGGCCGACCGCATCATCGCCGAAGTCGACGCGCACGCACCGGGATTCGCCGGGACGGTGACGCAGCGCTTCGTCCAGACACCCGCCGACCTGGAACGCGAGATGGGCCTGCTGGGCGGCAATGTCATGCACGTCGAGATGTCCATCGACCAGATGTTCATGTGGCGGCCGCTGCCCGAACTCTCGGGGCAGCGGGTTCCGGGGGCGCCGGGGCTGTACCTCACGGGCGCGTCCACGCATCCCGGCGGCGGCGTCTCGGGTGCGAGCGGACGCAGTGCGGCCCGCCTGGTCGAACACGACCTGCGACCCCGCCGCCTCTTCCCGCTGCGTCGATGACCTCCCCGGACCTACCCGCGCGCACCAATCCCACTGCGGCCGTGCCGAAATCGCCGTGGCCGGCGCAGGCGCCATCGTCTCGGCGCCCCGGACGTCCGGCACCGATCGGCGCGGGGCGAGCGGAGACCGGATTCCCCAGCCGGGCCGCGGCGATCGCGGCGACGCCGGCGGTGGTGCTGGTCCTGGTGCAGATCACGTATCCGCTGGCGCACGGGGCAGGGCGGGATCGGGTGACCGTGGTGGTCGTATTGCTGTCGGCGGCGACGGCTCTGGCGCAAGCCGGGGTGACGCGCGGGGTGCGGTGGGCTGCTGGTTTGCTGGCGATCGTGTCCGGGATCGGGCTCGGTGCGGAGGTGCTGGGGATCGCGACCGGGTTCCCGTTCGGTAGCTACGACTATGCGAGCGGGCGGCTGGGTCCCGAGCTGCTCGGGGTGCCGCTGATCGTGCCGCTGGCCTGGACCGGTGGGCTGTATCCGGTATGGGTGGTGGCCGGGATGCTGGGTCATGGTGCGGCCGGGCGGATTTCGCTGACGGCGCTCGGGGCCGTCGGGTGGGATCTGTTCCTGGATCCGCAGATGGTCGCGGATGGGCAGTGGACGTGGCGCTCGACGGTAGCCGGATTGCCGGGGCTGGACCAGATTCCGGTCACCAACTATGCCGGCTGGTTCACGGTGGCGGCGGTGATGGCGGGGTTGCTGGAGTGGTGGGATCGGACCGCTCCGGATACCGGCGCGGCGCGAATCGTTCCGGTGGCGGTATTCATGTGGACCTGGCTGGGCTCGACGCTGGCGCACGCGGTGTTCCTGGGGCTGCCGGTGTCGGCCGGCTACGGGTTCTGCGGGCTCGGTCTCCTGGGGATTCCGCTGGTTCGGACGCTGAGCGCCCGTCGAATCACCCTATGGCCCGGGGCGCATGGCACGATGTGACCCGTGCAGCCGAGTCCGAACATGTCGACAGCAGAGGAAACGCCCGAATCCATGACACCGTCGGATCCCAGTGCGTCGGGAGCGCGGCGACGGCGACGGTGGGTGCGGATGCTGGCCGTGGTCCTGTTCGCGGGGCTCGCCGTCATGCTGACCGGATGCCTGCGGGTGCAGGTGTCGATGGGTGTGTCCTCCAATGACCGGGTGTCGGGCCGCATCGTCGCGGCGGCCGTGCCTCAGAACGACAAGGACAAGGGGCCGCAGCTCAAGGCGCCCGACGGATTGCAGGGCAAGGTGCGGGTGGATTCCTACGCACAGGACGGATACGTCGGCAGCCAGGTGTATTTCGACGATCTCACCTTCGGTGAGGTGCAGCAGCTGGGCGGCATGTCCGACCAGACCTCCGGCATGTTCAACCTGGTCTTCAGCCGCACCGGCGACCTGGTCACCCTGACCGGCCGGGTGGACCTGAAGAGCCTGCCGCCCCAGGGTTCCGACGTGCAGCTGACCGTGGCCTTCCCGGCCCGCGTCGCCACCACCAACGGCACCCGCGAGGGCGACTCCGTGGTGTCCTGGAAGCTCCCCGCCGGGGATGTCAGCACCCTGCATGCGGAAGTCGGCTACGCGGACCCGAATACGCGCTCCTTCGCCGGCTGGGCAGGCATCGTCGGGGGAATCACCCTCGCGGTCGCGGCCGTGGTCGCGGTCCTCGCCTACATGGCCCGCAACCCCGATCCGCCGGCCTACGTCCGCGCGGCCCGGTGGCTGCGCCCCGATCGCACCAAGACTCGATGACCCTCGCCGCCAGGGCGGTGACGGCCGGTAGCGCCGTCGCCGCCCTCGGCGCCGCAATCGCCCTGGCGAACCTCCTCGGCACCCGCCGCCTCCGGCCCGCCGGCCAACCCGTCACCGAACCGGTCACCGTCTGCGTCCCCGCCCGCGACGAGGCCGCCCGCCTTCCCGCCCTCATCGCCGATCTGCGCGCCCAGCAGGGCATTCCACGGCTCCGGGTGCTGATCCTCGACGACGGCTCCGCCGACGGCACCACCGCCGCAGCCCGCACCGCCATCGGCGACGACGACCGATTCCTGCTCTCCCGCAACGACATCGACCCCGCCCCGGGCTGGACCGGCAAGACCGCCGCCTGCGCCCACCTGGCCGATCTCGCCCTCGAGTCGCCCGCACCCGGATCCCCCACCGGCACGCTGATCTTCCTCGACGCCGATATCCGGCTCGCGCCCGCCGCGCTGGCGGCAGCCGTGCGCGAATTGCGTTCGGCCCGGGCCGACCTGGTGTGCCCGTGGCCCCGGCAGCGCGCCGAATCTCCCGTGGAGCGCCTGGTCCAGCCACTCCTGTGCTGGTCCTGGGCCTCGACCTTGCCCAGCACCCTGGCCAACCGGACCCTGCGCCCCGCGATGGCCGTAGCCTGCGGCCAGTTCCTGGTCTTCGACGCCGCGGCCTACGCCGCCCTCGGCGGTCACGCGGCCGTGGCCGGCAGCGTGACCGAAGACCTGGCCATCGCCCGCCGTCTCCGCCGCAGCGGACGCCACACCACCCTGGTCACGGCCGGCCCCCTCGCCGCAACGCGGATGTACCGCAACACGACCGAGCTCACCGAGGGATACACCCGCTGGCTGTGGTCCGCCTACGGCGGCCCGGCCGGCAGCCTCGCGGTCGGTTCGATTGCGGCCCTGGCGTTCTGGGCCCCGCCCCTGGCGGCGGTATGCGGGCGCGGACGACTGCGCCGGATGGGACTGCTGGGTTACGGCGCAGCGGTCACCGCCCGGCTGCTGGCCCGCTCGACCGAGAGCGGCGGCACCCCGGGCGGCGCGGATGTCGTTGCCGCGCTGGCACATCCGCTATCGGTCGCGGCCTACCTGATGCTGTCGGCCCGCTCCCACCGCGTGTACCGGGCGGGCGGGCTGCGATGGAAGGACCGCCCACTCGGCACCCGCTGACCGTGCCGGTCAGGGGACGGGGGTCATGCCGATGGCGGGGAGGAAGAAGCAGGTGGAGGTGCCGTTGCGGACAGTGCCGAAGACGGCGGCGAGGACGGTGCCGGAGCCGGTGGTGACGGGGACCGCGCGGACGCCGCCGACGGGGAGGGCGGCGGTGAAGTAGTCGCGAACGGCCTGTTCGACCGTGGGGCGGAGTTCGGCGGGAACCTGGGGCGGGATCATGACGTTGAGGACCTGATTCAGGGGCCCCATGGGGACGAGGCCGCCGCGGCCGGTGGACATGTTGAACCAGGCCACCTGCATGCCGGAGGTGTCGACGCCGTCGGGGCTGATGCCGTAGGGGACGAAGGCGAACATGGCCTGGCCCGCCTTGACGGCCGAAAGATCCAGGCCGGGAATGGAAGCCCCGTACTTGGGCCACGGGCCGGGGATGGCGCCCGCCATGGCGGGGGCGATGCCGAGGGTGGTGCCACCGAGGCAGAAGGGGGCGGCGGTCGGGTAGAGGAAGGGCTGGATGCCCAGGGCCTTCAAGCCGTCGACGGCGTGATCGTAGGCGGAGAGCCAGTCGGACGGGCCGGCGGTATCGGATCGGGTCGATGGATCGGACCCGGCGATGTCGCCCACGGCGGTGATGGCGGCCAGGGCGGCGGCCGCCTCCTGGGTTACGGCCGCGGCGGGCGAATCGGCGGGGGCTGCGGCGGCCGGGCCGGCCAGGGTTGCCGGACCGGCGGCCGCGAGGGCGGCGCAGGCGCCGACAGCGCCTGCGATACGAACGAGGTGATGGAACACGGACATAGGTGGCTCCCCTCGAGGTCACGAGTCGAGGGGGACGCTACTCCGCTGACCAGCGCGTACCGGGGATTTGATCCGGCATGCCGGGTGGTGGATCAGGCGTGCGCCGGGGTCGCCGACATGGTGTAACCCAGGTTCGCCAGCACTTCGCTGGTGGTCTTGGCGAAATTCAGCGTGATGAAATGCAGGCAGGGCGCACCCTCGGCGATGAGGCGCTGGGCCATCTCCGTGGCGATCTCGATGCCGACCTCACGGACCGCGGCGCGATCCTCCTCCGGCCCGTCGCCCGCGGCCTTCCGCAGTCGCTCCATCACCGTGGCCGGCAGCGGACGGCCCGATAGCTCCTCCGCGCGCTGCACGGTGCGCAGCGAGGTGACCGGCATGAGCTCGGGAATGATCGGTTTGGCGCCCTCGACCGGATCGCAGGCCATGGCCCGATCCCGCAGGCGCAGATAGTGCTCCACGTCGAAGAACATCTGGGTGATCGAATACTCCGCGCCCGCACGCAGTTTCGACACCAGGAAGTGGGTGTCCTGATCGAGGTCGGTGGAGCGCGGGTGGCCCTGTGGGAACGAGGCCACACCCACGTGGAAGTCGCCCAGGTCGCGGACGATGCGCACGAGCTCGTCGGCGTACTCGACGCCCTCGGGGTGCTTGACCCACTCCCCCAGCACGTCGCCGGGCGGATCGCCGCGCAGCACCAGCAGATTCCGGATGCCGGCGTCGGCGTATGCGCCGACGATCGACCGCAGCTCGGCGACCGAGTGATCCACCGCGGTCAGGTGCGCGACCGTGAGCAGCGTGGTCTCGCGCGCCAGCTGGCCGGTGACCCGGATGGTGCGGTCACGGGTGGAGCCGCCCGCGCCGTAGGTCATGGACACGAAGGCCGGGTGCAGCCGCTCGAACTCGCGCGCGGCCCGCCACAGGCGCGCCTCACCGGCGGCGTCGCGTGGCGGATTGAACTCGACCGAGAACGGGATCGACCCGTCCGGGCGCGGGCCCAGCTGCTGAACGATGGAGCGAGTTCCGGACACCCGAGGCGTGCGGGAAACTCGGCCTGGGGTCGAATATCCCCGTACGTTGTCGGAACTCACGCGGACATTTTACGGGCCCGGACCCGGCGCTGGACCCCGACCTGCGCTTATCCCAGCAGGTGAGACCGATTCGGACCCGACCGATTCCCGTCGGCGACACGGCGGTCGGTAGAGTCGGACACAACCCCGCTGGCTGCGCACGCGCCGCGCCGCGGCACTCACCAAGGAGGCTCCCCTGTCCGCCGGACCCGGTACCCCGACCCGCCACCCGGTCGGCGCGGGAACACTCGTCGCCGCCGTGGAGGACCGTCTCACCGCCTTCTTCCGCACCCGGGAGCCGATCGTCGCGCCGCTCGGCCCGGTGTTCGTGGACGCGGCGGCGGCCCTGGAGGACTTCGTCATTCGCGGTGGCAAGCGGACCCGGCCCTCCTTCGCGTGGACCGGCTGGCTGGGCGCGGGCCGCAGCGCCGACGACCCGGACGCCGACGCCGTACTCACCGCGTGCTCCGCACTGGAGCTGGTGCAGGCGTGCGCGCTCATCCACGACGACATCATCGACTCCTCCCGCACCCGGCGCGGCTTCCCGACCGTGCACGTGGATTACGAACAGCGGCACCAGGATCAGCGCTGGGCGGGTGACAGCGACCACTACGGCGTGAGCGTCGCCATCCTCATCGGCGATCTGGCCCTGGCCTGGGCCGACGACATGACCCGCGACGCCGGCCTGCCCGCCGACGCCGCCGCGCGTTTCGCCCCGGTGTGGGCGGCCATGCGCACCGAGGTGCTGGGCGGGCAGCTGCTCGACATCCACGGCGAGTCCGCCGGCGACGAGACCGTCGAGGCCGCGCTGCGGATCAACCGGTACAAGACCGCGGCATACACCATCGAGCGCCCGCTGCACATGGGCGCGGCGCTGGCCGCGGCCTCCGCCGAGTTGGTCGCCGCCTACCGCGAATTCGGCACCGATATCGGCATCGCCTTCCAGCTGCGCGACGACCTGCTCGGCGTCTTCGGCGATCCGGCCGTCACCGGCAAACCCTCCGGTGACGACCTGCGCGAGGGCAAGCGCACCGTCCTCATCGCCGAGGCCCTGCAGCGCGCCGACGTCACCGCCCCGGCCGCCGCGGACCTCATCCGCTCCAGCCTGGGCACCGACGTCACCCCCGAGCGGGTCGCCGAATTGCGTACGGTCCTCACCGAACTCGGCGCGGTCGACGCCGTCGAGAAGCGGATCGGCTCGCTCACCGACCAGGCGCTCACCGCCCTGGACGCCAGCACCGCCACCCCGGACGCCAAACAGCAGCTGCGCGCCATGGCCCTGGCCGCCACCGCGCGTGCCTACTGACCGGCCGGGCGCGAGGGTGCGGGGCATGAGAACTGTTGCGGGACCGGCCGATCGGGTCGTGGTGATCGGTGCGGGACTGTCCGGGCTGTCGGCCGCGCTGCACCTGGTGGCCGCAGGGCGTCAGGTGACCATCCTGGAGCGCGATGATCGCCCGGGCGGGCGGGTCGGCGCGTATCGCGGACCCGACTACGAAATCGACTCCGGGGCAACGATTCTCACCCTGCCCGAGCTCATCGACGAGACGCTGGCGGTGGTCGGGCACACGCGCGAGTCGGTCGGCCTGCGGATCCTCGACCTGGCCCCGGCGTATCGGGCACGGTTCGCGGACGGCTCCGAGATGGGCGTCTACGCCGACGAGGAGCAGATGGCGGCCGAGATCGCACAGGTGCGCGGACCGGGCACGGCGCGCCGCTACCGACGGCTGCGCGGCTGGCTGAAAGACGTGTACGAGGCCGAGTTCCGGCAGTTCATGGACACCAACTTCGATTCCCCGCTGGACATGGTGCGGATTCCGGAGAAGCGGGTGGCACTGGCGAAACTGGTGCGGCTCGGCGCGTTCGGGCGGCTCGGGCCCAAGATCCGACGCATCGTGCGGGACCCGGAGGTGGCCCGGCTGTTCAGTTTCCAGGCCCTGTTCGCCGGGATGGCGCCGAACCGGGCACTCGGGGTGTACGGCGCGATCCCCTACATGGACACCTGCCTGGGCGTCACCTACCCCGAGGGCGGGATGCGGGCCATCGCCGAGGCGCTCGGCCGCGCGTTCACCGCCGCGGGCGGCACGCTCGAACTGAACGCCGAGGTGATCGGCATCGACTACACGGGCCGGCGGGCCACCGCCGTGCGCGCCGCGGACGGACGCGTCTTCGACTGCGACGCCGTCGTGGTGACCGCCGACCTCGGATCGCTGCCGCGCTTCGGGCTGCGACGCCGGATCGGGCTGCGGGCCTCGCCGTCCGCGGTGGTGGCGCACGGCACGATTCCCGCCGCCGTAGCCCAGAGTTGGCCCGTACAGGCACATCACACCATCGACTTCGGCCGGGAGTGGGACCGGACCTTCCACGAGATCGCCGCCCGGCGCGGCCACGGGCGGCTGATGAGCGATCCCTCGCTGCTGCTCACCCGGCCCGCGCTCACCGATCCGACCCTCTACATCGAGCGTGCCGAACAGCACATCGACCGGGACGGGCACCTGCGCGACACCGTCCGCTACGAGCCGCTCTCACTGCTGGCCCCGTGCCCGAATCTCGAGGCCGCGCCACTGGCCTGGGAACAGCTCGGTCCCCACTATCTGCGCGAACTGCTCGCAATCCTGGAAGAGCGCGGCTATCAAGGCATTTCGCGATACTTCCGGATCGACCACCTCGACACCCCGCGCACCTGGCGGGACAAGGGCATGATCGCGGGCACCCCGTTCTCGGCCGCGCACCTGTTCCGGCAGACCGGACCCTTCCGCACCCGGAACCTGGTGCGGGGCCGCGCGAATGTGGTTCTCGCAGGCTCGGGCACCGTGCCCGGTGTCGGCGTGCCGACCGTGCTGTTGTCCGGGAAACTGGCGGCGGCGCGTCTCATGGGTGATCCTCGACATGCCGGTATCGGATCCGCCGACTCCGGGGCTGTGGCCCCCGCGCCCACACACTAGACTGACCGCGTCCTGAACCAACGCGGCCGCAGCCGCCTACCTTTCCGGGGGGAACGACCGCCTATGCCGACCCCCCCTATGGACGCCGCCACCCCGGACGCCGCGAGCACCACGCGCCTGGCACCGGCCACCCCGGGCGCCCCCGCCATCGACGGCACCGCCACGCAGCGCTGGCTGCGCCACGCGTCCGACTTCACCCGCAGCCCCGAGGGACACGCGGCCACACTCGGATTCTTCGGCGCCCTGCTGATCACCTTCGGCGGATTCGGTGCGGGCAGTGTGCGGCGCAGCGACCCGCTGCTGGAGGTCATGCACCTGTCGTGGCTGCGCTTCGGGCACGGGCTGGTGCTGTCGTCGGTGTTCGTGTGGCTCGGCGTCATCGCCATGATCACCGCGTGGGTCCGGTTGGGGCGCATCGTGATCGGCAAGCAGCCGGGCACCACCGTGTCGCTCAACGAGCTGCGCGGGATCGTCGGCATCTGGATTTTCCCGCTGCTGTTCTCGGTCCCACTGTTCAGCCGCGACGCCTACTCGTATCTGGCCCAGGGCGCGATGCTCCGCGACCACATCAACCCGTACGTGTTCGGTCCCTCGGAGTTGAAGGCGAATGCCGCTGCGGTACTGGACAATGTGAGCCCCGTCTGGCTCAACACCACTGCGCCGTACGGTCCGGTCTTCCTGCTGATCGGACGGGCCATCACCACGATCACCGGCGACAATGTGGTGGCGGGCACCATCGCGCTGCGGCTGGTGATGCTGCCGGGCCTGGTGCTGATGGTGTGGGCGATTCCGCATCTGACCAAGCACCTGGGCGGCAAGCCGACCATCGCGCTGTGGCTGGCGGTGCTGAACCCGCTGGTGCTGATCCACCTGATCGGCGGCGTGCACAACGAGATGCTGATGGTGGGCCTGATGGCCGCGGGCATCGCGCTGGTGCTCGAGCATCATCATGTGGCGGGCATCGTGGTGGTCGCGATCGGGGTGGCGGTGAAGGCGACCGCCGGTGTGGCGCTGCCGTTCCTGGTGTGGATCTGGATGATTCACGAACGCGAGCGACGCGCGGCGCAGGACGAGGGCGATCTGCCGCATCCGATCCGGACCTTCGCCAAGATCACCGCGCTGGGCGTGGCCATCTTCGCGGCCGTGTTCGTGCTGGCCACCTGGGCCACCGGCCTGCGGGACCACCAGATCGGCTGGCTCACCGCGCTGTCCGGGTCCAAGAAGATCATCAACTGGCTGTCGCTGCCGACCATCATGGCGCACGTGGTCACCTGGGTGACCCCGCTGCCGTTGGAGTCGGTGCTGCCGTGGACCCGCACCCTGTGCGCGGTCGTGATGGTGGCCGGCCTGGCGTGGGCCTGGTGGCGGTTCAAGAACAGTGAGCGGGAGGCCGTGCTCGGCATTCTCGTCGCGTTCGTGGCGATCGTGATCCTCTCGCCCGCGGCACTGCCCTGGTACTACTCGTGGCCGCTGGCGCTGGCCGCCGGATTCGCGCTGTCCACCCGGACCCTGCAGGTGCTGGTGGGGTTGTGCACCTGGCTCATGCTGGTGTTCCAGCCGGATGGTTCGCCCGTCACCAATTCGGTGCACGGCACGCTGGCCATCCTCGCGGCCGTGGTGGCGGCGCTGTCGCTGTGCACGGTGGATCCGCTGAAACTACGGGCCGCCCGCCCGCAGACCGATCAGCTCGGCGCCGCGCCCGCGCCCGGCCCGGCGTGAACCAGTCCGCCGTGCTCGACCAGCCCGTGCTGCCGGATCAGTCGGAACGACTCGACCGCGCCTACCGCGACTGCCGCCGGATCGCCGCCGCCCACGGCCGCACCTACTTCCTGGCCACCCGGCTGCTGGAACCGGAGCGAAGACCGGCCGTGCACGCGCTGTACGCCTTCGCCCGGATGGTCGACGACATCGTCGACGCGAGCGACGCGCCCAGTCGCGCAGCGGAATCCGCGGCGCGGCTGGATCGGATCGAACACGAGCTGCGGGCCCGCCTGGTGGACGCGCCCATCGACCCGGACGATGCGCCCGAGGACCCGGCACTGCTCGCGGTATCCGACACCATCCGCCGGTATTCGATTGCCGCCGAGCACTTCTGGGTGTTCCTGGACGCCATGCGCATGGACATCCCCGGCGGGCCCCAGTATCGCGACCGCTACCCCACCATGGCCGACCTACGCGACTACATGCGCGGCTCGGCGGCCGCCATCGGACTGCAACTGCTGCCGGTGCTCGGCACGGTCGTCCCGGTGGTCGATGCCGAACCCGCGGCGGCGGCGCTGGGAGAGGCCTTCCAGCTCACCAACTTCCTGCGCGATATCGGCGAGGACCTCGATCGCGGGCGGGTGTATCTGCCCGCCGACGAATTGGCGGCCTTCGGCGTGGACGCCGAACTGCTGTACCACTGCCGGGAATCCGGCCGCACGGACCCGCGGGTGCGACGCGCGCTCGCCCACCTGATCGCCATCAACCGCGGCGTCTACCGCCGCGCCACCCCCGGCATCGAACTGCTCAGCCCCCGCGTGCGCCCGGCCATCCGCACTGCGGCCACGCTCTACGGCAGCATCCTCGACGAGATCGAACGCACCGACTACGCCGTCTTCACCCGCCGCGCAGTGGTTCCGCAGCACCGCCGCTTACGCGTCGCGGTACGGGAACACTTATCCGCCTCTCCGCGCCTTCTGCCGGTCTTCGGGGAGCCCCTCCGATAAGCGACCGGACCGGCGGTCGTGCAACGGGTCGGCTCTTGAACGTCCCCGACGAGTTACCCGTACGGCACCAAATCAGTTGGCGCCTCGGGCATCGGGCCGCGCGCAGTGCCCCGGCACCGCGCGCGGGGAGGTCTGCTGTCAGAAGGGATCCGCTGCGGCGCGCCGGATCACTTCACGGGCCAGCGGGCCGTGGATGGCGTCGATGGGACGACCGGGGAGACTGTCGTCCTCGGTGTAGATCCACTCGAGGATTTCCTCGTCGGTGTACTTGCCGTCACGCATCACCGTGATCAGACCGGTCAGATGCTTCGCGACGGCACCCGTGGAGTCGAAGAACTCCTTCGGGATGCCGGCCACGCCGTCGCGACGGACCGCGAGGATCTGGTGGTCGCGCAGCATCTGGTGAACCCGCGTGACCACCATGCCCAACTGGTCGGCCACGTCGGGCAGCGGGATCAGGGTCACCGAATCCGGCAGGACGTCTTCGCTGCATGGAAAGGCACTCACGCCGACCACGGTAGTCTCTCGCGTCGCGACCGTCGCATCACACCCCGACGCGACTACCATCGGGTGAGCCGCACCGGGCGGGCTCGGGAAAATCGGAAGGGTTGCAGTTTGATCGGCCAGATGCTGGAAGGGCGCTACCGCATCGACGCGCCGATCGCGCGTGGCGGCATGTCCATGGTGTTCCGGGGCGTGGACACCAGATTGGATCGACCGGTCGCCATCAAGGTGATGGACCCGAAGTTCGCCGCCGACCCGCAATTCCTCACCCGCTTCGAGCTCGAGGCGCGCGCGGTGGCCAAACTCAAGCACCCGTCGCTGGTCGCGGTCTACGACCAGGGTGTGGACGGCGACCATCCGTTCCTCATCATGGAACTGGTCGAGGGCGGCACCCTGCGCGAACTGCTGCGCGAACGCGGGCCCATGCCCCCGCACGCGGTGCGCGCCGTCGCCGAGCCCGTGCTCTACGCCATCGGCGTGGCGCACGCGGCCGGGCTGGTGCACCGCGACATCAAGCCGGAGAACGTGCTCGTCTCCGACTCCGGTGAGGTGAAGATCGCCGACTTCGGACTGGTGCGCGCGGTCGCCGAGGCCAAGATCACCTCCGACAGCGTGATCCTCGGCACGGCCGCCTACCTCTCGCCCGAGCAGGTCACCAGCGGCACCGCCGACGCCCGCAGCGACGTCTACTCCGCGGGCGTCCTGATCTTCGAAATGCTCACCGGCCGAACACCGTTCACCGGTGACAACTCGCTGTCCATCGCGCTGCAGCGGGTCGAGAAGGACGTGCCCAGCCCGGGCCGCCTGATCACCGGCGTCCCACCGGAATTCGACGAGCTGGTCGCGCACGCCACCGCGCGCGAACCCATGCATCGCTACTCCGACGCCACCGAGATGGCGAACGACCTGCGTCGCATCGCCCGCGAACTGAAGCTGCCCGACTACCGGGTGCCCGCGCCCACCGAATCGGCCGAGCATCTCAGCGCCAAGTACCGGGTCGGGCCCACGCCCGCGCCGCGCGTACCGGTCTCGCCGCCGTCCCGCCCCATTCCGGGCGCGGCCGATCTCACCACCCGGCTACCCGCGGACCCGCCGACCGCGCACATGCAGCCGCACGCGCAGCAGACCCGGGTGATGACCGCGGCGCGGGAAATCCCGCCGGAGTACCAACGGCAGCAGCCCGAGTACGCGCCGCCGCCCGGACCGCCGGGCAACCACGGCTACGGCTCGGACCTGATCGAGGATCGCGGCAAGTCGCGGCGCAAGGTCGTCATCTGGTTGAGCGTCGTGGTCGCGCTGGCGGTGCTGCTGGGCCTCGGCGGCTGGTGGCTCGGCGTCGGCAGATATTCGGCGGTGCCGTCGATCGCCGGCATGGACACCCAGAAGGCCGTCACCACACTGCAGGACGCAGGCTTCAAGACCGAGACCCGGCAGAAGGCCTCGGACATGATTCCGGTGGGCAATGTGGTCGGCACCGATCCGCCCGCCGGAACCCGGGTCACCAAGGGATCATCGGTCGCGGTGCTGGTCTCCAGCGGCAAGCCGAAGGTCCCCGACATCCAGGCCGGACAGGACGTCAGCTCGGCCGACAAGGCCATCAGAGACGCGGGTCTGACGCCGGTGGACGCCGGTGAGATGGGCAGTACCGCGCCGAAAGGGACGGTCGCCAAGGTGGATCCGGGACCCGGCACCGTGCTCCCGGCCAATGCCCAGGTGAAGGTCTACCGCAGCAAGGGTTCCCAGCCGGTCAAGGTGCCGGATGTGCGGGGCAAGACCGAGGACGAGGCCCGGACGGCCCTGCAGAAGGCCGGGCTCACCGTCAGCTCCACCCGCGACCAGTACGACACCAAGATCAAGTCCGGGCAGGTGATCGGCACCGATCCGGCCGCGGGCACCAGCACCGAATCCGGCAGTGCCGTGGTCCTCATCGTCAACAGCGCGATCGACATGCCGAACCTTTTGGGCGCCAATGTCTCCACCGCCCGCAGCAAGCTGCAGGCCCTCGGCCTCTCGGTCACGGTCCGGCAGCTGGCCAACAACGACAGCTCGATCGTCATCTCGCAGAGCACCGCACCCGGCGACACCGTCCAGCCCGGCTCCACCATTACCCTGGTAGCGATACCCTAGCCGCCTCCCCGGGACTTCAGCGGGCGGCAGAAAGCCGTTGCCGGACATGCATCCGTGCCGGCGGTTGGGTGCCGAAACGATTTCGGGCGTACCCGACGAGTTACCCCCACCGGTACGAGATCAGTTGTCGCCCTGGGCACCGAAATACACACGGCAGAGCCCGGACCGCCATTCCGGTCCGGGCTCCTTCGCTCGTTCCTGTATTACCGCAGCATCTCCGCTACCAGGAAGGCCAGCTCCAGTGACTGCTGGGTGTTCAGGCGCGGGTCGCAGGCGGTCTCGTAGCGCTCCTCCAGGTTGAGGTCCGAGATGTCCTGCGCGCCACCGAGGCACTCGGTGACGTTCTCACCGGTGAGCTCGATGTGCAGGCCGCCCGGGTGGGTGCCCAGCGCGTGGTGCACCTCGAAGAAGCCCTGTACCTCGTCGACGATGCGGTCGAAGTGCCGGGTCTTGTAGCCGGTGGAGGACTCGTGGGTGTTGCCGTGCATGGGGTCGCACTGCCAGATCACCTGGTGGCCGGTGGCCTGCACCTTCTCGATGATCGGGGGCAGCACGTCGCGGACCTTCTGATTGCCCATCCGCGCGACCAGGGTCAGACGGCCGGGCTCGTTGTTGGGGTCCAGGCGCTCGACGTACTCCACGGCCTGATCCGGCGTGGTGGTCGGGCCGATCTTGAGGCCGATCGGGTTGGCCACCAGTTCCGCGAAGGCGACGTGCGCGCCGTCGAGCTGACGGGTGCGCTCACCGATCCACAGGAAGTGCGCCGACAGGTCGTAGAGCACCGGCTCACCCGAGACCGGGTGCTCGCTCAGGCGCAGCATGGCCCGCTCGTAGTCGAGCACCAGCGCCTCGTGGCTGGCGTACAGCCGGGCGCTGGACAGGTTGGGATCGTTGACGCGACAGGCCTTCATGAAGGCCAGCGCGCGATCGATCTCGGTGGCCATCTGCTCGTAGCGGGCGCCGGCCGGGGACTGGCTCACGAACTCGCGGTTCCAGTCGTGCACCTTGTGCAGGTCGGCCATGCCGGCGGAGGTGAGCGCCCGCACCAGGTTCATGGCCGCCGAGGCGTTGGCGTAGGCGCGGACCAGTCGCGACGGATCGTGTTCGCGCAGCGCCGCATCCGCGACCAGCGAATTCACCATGTCACCGCGGTAGGACCGCAGGCCCAGCGAATCGACGTCGGCGGAACGGGGTTTGGCGTACTGACCCGCGATGCGGGCCACCTTCACCACGGGCAGGCTGGCGCCGTAGGTGAGCACCACGGCCATCTGCAGCAGGGTGCGGATATTGCCGCGGATGTGCGGCTCGGTGTTGTCGGCGAAGGTCTCCGCGCAATCACCGCCCTGCATGAGGAACGCCTCGCCGCGGGCCACCTCGGCCAGGCGCAGGCGCAGCTCCTCGACCTCGGCGGGCACGCAGATGGGAGGCACGCTCTCCAGCACGGTGCGCATCTTGGCGGCCTGCTCGGGATCCCAGGACGGCTGCTGCAGAGCCGGGCGAGCCAGCGCGTCGTCGAGACGCCGACGGAGCTCGGCGGGCAGCGGAGGAAGTTCCGGCAAGCGATCGATCGGTACGTCGACGGTCCAGTTCACCAGTTCAGGATACGGATTGCTCTTGGTGACCCGGACCACCCCCAGGGCTCGAGTTCCCCACACCGGGTCGCCGCCTACGCTGGGACCGGATGATCTGCCCATCCGACCCGGACCTGAGCTGAGGAGAGACCCATCTCACTGCGGTACTTTTACGATTCGGAATTCATCGAGGACGGGACCGTCATCGACCTTGTCTCCATCGCGGTGGTGTGCGAGGACGGACGCGAGTTCTACGCGGTCTCCACCGAATTCGATCCCGAGAAGGCCGGGCCGTTCGTCCGACGCAATGTCCTGCCCAAGCTACCGCCGCCGTCCTCGCCGCTGTGGCGTTCGCGCGAGCGCATCCGCGACGATCTCTACAAGTTCCTGGTCCCCCGCCCCGGTGTGGAACCCGAACTGTGGGCCTGGGTCGGCGCCTACGACCACGTGGCGCTGTGCCAGCTGTGGGGCTCCATGGTCGACCTCCCCAACGTGCTGCCCCGCTACACCAATGAGTTGCGCCAGCATTGGGAGCAGCACGGCCGGCCGGTACTGCCGCCGGTGCCCAAGGACGCGCACGACGCGCTCGCCGACGCCCGCCACAACCTCGCCAAATTCGAGGCCATCGAAGCGGCCCGGCGCCTGCGCGCGGTCTGAGATCCGCATGCGAAAGGCCCCGGGAGACTTGGTCTCCCGGGGCCTTCTCGGTGGTCCGGCAGGCTAGCCCGCCATGGTTTCCGGAATGCGGTCGGCGTCCGGGCGGCTGCCCGACGGCACGCCCTTCTTCAGGCTCGCGGCGTACACGTCGACGTACTCCTGATCGCCCATCCGCATGAGCTCGTACATGATCTCGTCGGTGACGGCGCGCTCGACGAAACGGTTGCCGCCCATGCCCTCGTAGCGCGAGAAGTCGATCGGCTCACCGAATTTCACGGTGACCTTGCGCGGCCGCCAGCGGAACGGACCGGGCGGGCACACCTCGTCGGTGCCGATCAGGGCAACCGGGATCACCGGCACTCCGGTCTCCAGGGCGAGGCGTGCCACACCGGTCTTGCCTTTGTAGAGGCGGCCGTCCGGGGAGCGCGTGCCTTCGGGGTACAGGCCTACCAGGCGACCCTCGTCCAGCAGCTTGCGCGCGGTATTGAGGGCGCTCTCGGCGGCGTCCGCGCCGGAGCGGTCGATCGGGTACTGACCGGCACCGGAGAAGAACCATTTCTGCAACCGGCCCTTGAGACCGGGCGTGGTGAAGTATTCGGCCTTGGCCAGATAGGTGATGCGGCGCGGGCTCATCAGCGGGGTGAAGAGCCAGTCGGTGAACGACAAGTGATTGCCGGCCAGAATCGCTGCGCCCTTCGCGGGAATGTTCTCGACGCCCTCAACCTGGGGCCGGTTGACGAGATGCATCCATGGACCCGGGAACACATACTTCAGCAGCCAGTAGAACATTGCGTCCTTTCCCCTGTTTTCGATACCCGGGACCGGCCTCGTTGCGGGCACCACCACTCGCTTGCCTACCCTACCGCTGAGTCCGCACGGTAACCAACCGGCAGTGGCGCGTTTCTCCAATGACGGGACTTTGGTCCCACGCTGCGGAATCCGCCCGTCGGTGAGCAGCGCGGTCAGCGGTGCGCCGGTACCGCGTTCGACGGCGACGGGACCGCGGCGCGGGCCAGTTCGGCCGCGCCGATCATGCCCGCCGCCTCGCCGAGTTGGGCGGTGCGGATGCGGGCCATACGGCGGTGCCGGGCCCCGGTGATGGAGGCCGCGTAGTGCTCGCGGGCGTCGTCGAGGAACAGTGGGGCAGAACTGCTCACGCCGCCCGCCACCACGATCAGGTCCGGGTCGAAGATATCGCTCACGAAGGCCAGGCCCAGGCCGAGCCAGCGCGCGAAATCGGTCATCACCTCGAGGGCGACCGGGTCGCCGTCCTGCGCCGCGCCCGCCACCCGGCGACCGGTCAGCGAGCCCGGATCGCGCCCGGCCTCCCGCGCCAGCACCGTGGAACGCTGTGGGTCGGTGGCCAGCAGTTCGATCGCGGTGTCCACCAGAGCCGTTCCGCTGCAATACCTTTCCCAGCAGCCACGTTTGCCGCAGGCGCAGGTGCGGCCGTTCGGCACCACCTGAAGATGCCCCAGTTCCGGTGCGACACCGAAGCTTCCGCGATACAGCTGGCCATTGATGAGCAGCGCCGCGCCGATGCCGGTGCCGATGGCCACCAGCACCACATTGCGCCCTCCCGCCGCCGCACCGAAGCGGTACTCCGCCCACAGCGCGGCATTGGCGTCGTGCTCCAGGATCACCGGCAGGCCGAGGCGGTCGGTGAGCCGCTGCGCGACCGGGGCGTCCTCCCACGGCAGGTGCGGGGCGAAACGCACGGTGGCGCGGTCCTCGTCCACGAAACCGGCCACCGCGAGACCGACCGCGCCGATGGCATGGTGGGAGCACAGTTCACGGACCGCCCGGGCCAGGCCGTCCTCGAGGGCGCGGGCGGAATGCGGGGTCGGCGCGGTCACGGTGTCGAGCACCTCGCCCGCACCATCCACCACCGACGCCCGAATATTCGTGCCGCCCACATCGATACCCACGGTCAGCGGCACGTCCTCACCGCCCGTCATGCCTTGATGGTCACGTCGATGGGCACGTATTTGGCGCGCTCGGCCCGCCTGCCGCCACCGGGCTGTGCACCGCCGCGGCCGGCGGCCGGGCCCGAATCGCGGGCGGGTGCGGGCTGTCCCACGAATCCGGCGGGACCGGGCTCGGCACCGGGGTGCGCGACCCCGAAGGGACGGTCGGGGGCGGGCTGATCACCGGCTACTCGGTCGTCCGCGGAGTCCATGCGGAAATCGTTGTGCGGCACCGTATCCGAGCCACCCGGGTCGCTGTCTCCGGGACGGCGCGCCGCGCCCGGGCCGGGACCGAAGGGGTCGTCCGGCGACCCGGCGTCCGGGTGGGCCTGGGACCGATTCCGGGCCGCAGCACGGCCCTGCGCACCGGCGAGGAAGCGCGCGAACACCGCGGCCAGGCCCGCCGCACCGTGCGGGTCGCCGGATTGCCCGCCGCCACGAGGGAATTCGCTCCCGCCGTCCGGGCCGCCATCGCCGCGCGCGGCGGCGTCGGCAAAGGGCAGATCACCTGCACCGAAGCCGGTTTCGGCGACATGCGAAAAATGATGCCAGGCTTGATATTCCGGTGATTCCGGATCCAGGTCCGGCGGGATCACCGGATCCACCGGGACACCGGCAAGCGCCTCGCGCAACACGGTCACGATGGCGGTGCCGTGTTCGGCGATGGCCGCCACCACATCGTGGTGCTCGCCGCGCACGATGGCCGCGGCCGCACACACCGGGCACCAGCTGCAACTGGACCATTCGGTGCGGCCGTCGGAGGCGGTGCGGCGCAGCACCGGCTCGACGCGCTCGAGGACGGCCTCGGCCAACAGCCGGAGCTCCTCCGCGAATTCGCCGAGATTCTCGTCGGGGTGGCCGGGACGCGGGTGGTGCGTGGTGGTCATTTCGGCCAGACCTGAGGATCGGGCCGGAAACGGATCACCAGGTGGTCGCCGTCGAGCTCGGCGGCCTCGACCGTGCACCGCCGCAATACCGGGGCCAGCCGCAACCGCCGCCGGACGCCGTCCGCTCCCACGATCAAATCGTCCTCCACTCGTCCCAGCCGCAGGGTCGACGGATCGACCACCGGCAGATGCATGCGCATCGCGAACACCGAGTGCACGCCCGCCCCGGACTCGAGCCCCACCACCGGCTCGGCGGCAGTACTTCTCTCGAGGCCGGGCAGCACACTGTCCGCATCTGTGCCCAGCATAGGGACCGGACGCCCTCCCACCCAGTTACCACTCGCGTCGACCGCGTAGGACAGCGCCGCCAGCGAACCCAGCCCCACCGGTTCGGCTCCCGCGTGCGCCACGACCTGCACCGGAACCCCGCGCAACCGCCTGCGCAGCTCCCCCGCCACATCGAGTTGCTCGCCGCGCCGGTTGAAGTACCACTGCACCGCCGGATGCGGCGGCTCGACCGGATGCGGGGCGGGCATCTCCGGCAGCACCTTGTTCACCAGGACCGCGTCCAAGCGGATACCGAGGAGCGCCGCCGCCGAGCGCACCCGCGCCGACTCGGCCACCGCGACCAGTTCCGCGGCGGTCACCAGGCGGGCGCCGGTGCGGACCTGATCCGCCAGCAGGTCACGGGCTTCCATCACCGCCTGCACGATCTGCTCGACGGTCACCGCCAGCACCGCCTTGCGGAAGTCCGTGCCGATCGCCTCCATCGTCCTGGCGTGCGCGGGCCACACCCGCTCCAGGTAACCGAGCACGGTGTCCGGCGCGGTGACGATGCGCAGCATATCCGCCGACGGTGGGCAGTCCACCACGATCACGTCCCACCGTGCGTCATTGGCGAACTGCGTGATCTCCAGCATGGCCAGCAGTTCCTGCACCCCCGGCAGCCCGGTCAGCTCCGCGGGATCCAGTGCCCCCAGGTCGAATCCGTGCTCGTGCCCGGCCCCGGACGCCATGACCAGCACCTGCCGGAACCGATCCTCCAGCAGCGCAAGCGAATCCACCTCGATGACATCCAGCGCCGGCTCGGCGTCGGGGTCGCGGACATCCGCGAAAGCCGGTGCCGGGCTGTGGAACATGGGGAGGGGCAGGGTGGCGACAGCGGGGGTCGCGCCGTGGCGCAGGCGGTAGCCCAGGGCATCGCCGAGAGAGTGTGCCTGGTCGAGAGAGGCCAGCAGGACACGGCGGCCGTTGCGGGCGTAGGCTAGTGCGGTGGCGCAGGCCAGGGTTGTTTTTCCGACACCGCCCTTGCCGATGAACAGCTCGACGCGGGTGGCGGGGCGCGGCGAGCGTTCGGTACCGCCGGCGATCAGCCTTCGACCCGTTTCTTGAGTTCCTTGAGAGCGGTGTCGGTGATGACCTTCTCCGCTTTGCGTTTGAACATGCCGATCATGGGGATGTTCAGATCCACGGTCAGTTCGTAGACCACCTGGGTGGTGCCGTCGGGCAGGGCGATCAACTCGTAGGTGCCGTCCTGCGTCTTCTGCAGATCACCCGAGACCAGGCTCCAGCTCACCGCGCGGCCGTCGGGCCGCCAGGTGTAGGCCAGGGTGTAGGTGTCCTTCACGACGCCGGCGTCCAGCACGAAGCGGGCGGTGCGGGCGCGGCCGTCCGGCAGCTTGTCCAGCACCTCGACCGAGCGGGCCGCGGAGACCCATTCCGGATACGACTCCAGGTCGGCGATGACGGCCATCACTCGATCCGAGGGGGCGTCGATCACGATCGACCGCTGAGTTCGATCGGCCATGGGCGGCAACGCTTCCTTTCTAGTGAGCGGCCGCGGGAGCGACCCCGGCCTTGCGCCCCGCCTCGAGGCGGGCCTTGATCTCGAAGGACATGACCTTGCCCGCGACGCGGCGAGTCCGGTTCAGGGCCAGCAGCTCACGCCCGGACATACCGCCGATGCCGCCGTGGGGTTCGGCGTGCATGAAGTAGTTCATGATGACGCCGTCCAGCATGGGCTCCAGCCAGACCTCCATGGTGCCGTCCGCACCACCGCTGACGGTCCAGCGAATACCCTTGTCGCCCCGGTCTTCCCGGACCTCCAACTGCAGGTCGGGCCACCAGCGGCGCCAGCGGGCACGATCGGCCAGCACCTCGGCCACGGCCGTGCCCGGCGCGGCGACGAATGTCTGGTCGGCAACCTGGATACTGCTCACGGTGCCTATCTTGCCCTACGCTTCGCTCCGGGCGGGTTCGCGGCCCCGAAGTCTCGATTCTTCCCTCCTCCGCTCCTCCGCTACGCTCCCCCGATCCGACGCGGAGGTCTATCGGGCCGCAGTCCAGAATCGAGACGGCCGCGAACCTTTCAGTGTTGTCTCAGTGCGGTTTCTGCCGGATTCAGCAGTTGCTGTAGTCGCGCGCCCATCAGGTCCCAGCGCCACTGCTGCTGCACCCAGGCGCGGCCGGCCGCGCCCATACTGGCGGCGGTGTCCCGGTCGGAGAGGATGTCGACGATGGCATCCGTGAGTTCTTCGGCGGAGCGGCCGTTCACCACGCGTCCGGTCTCACCCTCGCGCACGGTTTCCGGCGCGCCACCGGAATTGCCCGCCACCACCGGTACTCCCGTGGCGGAGGCTTCCAGGAACACGATGCCCAGGCCCTCGACGTCCAGGCCGAAACCGCGGGTGCGGCAGGGCATGGCGAACACGTCGGCGATGGTGTGGTGGGCGGCGAGCTCGCCCGACGGGACGCGTCCGGTGAAGACCACGTCATTGCCGAGTCCCATGACCTCGGCGAACTGCCGCAGCTTCTGCTCGTACGGCCCGCCGCCGGCGATGACCAGCACCGCCCCGTCGATCCGCCTGCGGATCTCGAGCATGGCCGTGATCAGCATGTCCTGCCCCTTGCGCGGCACCAGCCGCGACAGGCACAGAATGGTCGGCCGGTCCCCCAGCCCGTAGCGGGCCCGCAGCTCGGCGCGGGCGGCCGGATCCGGCTTGAACACTTCCGAATCCACGGCGGGAGGCAGGTATTCGAGCGCGGCCTGCGCCCCGAACGCGGACGAGAACCGCCGCCGCGTGTACTTGCTGACATAGGTGACGGCATCGGTGTGATCGCCGATGACCCGCAGCGCCCGCCGCGCTGCCGGCAGCATCGACCAGCCCACCTCGTGCCCGTGCGTGGACGCCAGAATCCGCTCCGCGCCCGCCTGGCGCAGCACCGGCGACAGCAGCGCCAGCGGCGCCGCCGCCCCGAACCACACCCGGTCGCATTTCTCGTCGCGCATGAGCTTCTTGGCCCGCCGCGCCACCAGCGGTGTCGGCAACATCAGTGTCGTCGGATGCCGCACCACCTGAAACGGCTGCTGCGCATCGAACTTCCAGTGACTGTCGCCCCGCCACCGAGGCGCGTACACCAACAGTTCATCGGCGGGCAGCTGCCGGGCGAGCGCATGCAGATACGACTGAATCCCACCCGGTCGCGGCGGGAAATCATTGGTAACCAGCAGAGTTCGCCCCATGCCACAAACCTACTGCACCCGGGGCCCGCACTCCTCCCGCCCCGAAACCTCGCACCCCCGGGCCTCCGAGTGCTACGCGCCTTCGGCGGTGCGGGTGGTGAGCCAGGCGCGCCAGTCGGTGACGAGGTCCTGGTAGCCGGTGCCGAGGGTGGTGCGCAGAGCGGTGTCGACGGCGGCGCGGTCCTTGGGGCCCGAAGCCAGTTGGCGGTAGAGGGCGACGAGTTTCGGGTCGCCGTAGCGGTCTGCGATGAAAGCGCAGGCGGACCAGCCCTCTTCGTAGGCCAGGGAGGCTTGGCCGCTGGTGGGCTCGAACATGGCGTCGGGCGGGAGGTCGCCGGGGAGGTCGCCGGCGCGGGCGCGGGTGGTGAGAGTGGGGGCGATCTCGGTGATGGGCTGGCGCAGGTTGCGATGGGCCGAATATTCGGCGAAGCCCTCGAGCATCCACATCGGGGAGCCGTCGACGGTGACCGCGCGCGAGGCCATGTGGGTGAGTTCGTGCCGCAGCACCGAGCGCAGGCCGTCGGCGCCGAGGCGGCGCCCGGCGTCGGGGCCGAAAACCACGCGCTGGCCGGTCGGTTGGGCGCCGGGACGGAACGGATCGGCGACGGTCGAGGCCGCGACCTCGGCGGGCACGTGACCGACGGCGTGTGTGAGGGCGGCGAATTCGGAGACGCTGGATGCCACCACCACGACGGGGGCCTGATTCCAGTCCGAACCCCACAGCGCGGTGACCGCGGCGGTGCTTGCCGCGAGTTCGCCTGCCAGCACATCGATATCGGCGCGCTGCCCGGAATGACCGAGCACGACACCGACCCGCCCCGACCCTGTCGCCCTGGTCTCGGCGACCACCTTGCCGTAGCCCTCCATGGTCCGTTTCACCAGTGGCACCTGCGGATCGGAAGCGGTGACCTGGCCCGAGTCCTGCCCGGGCACCACCGCACGCAGCTTGGGCAGCACCGAGTTCGGCAGCATGAGCAGCGCCCCGCAGGCGGCGGTCAGCGCGCTGACCATGACCAGGGTGGCGACGAACTGGAACCGCCGCCGCGCCGCCAGCCAACCGCGCATCCGCCGCAGAGCGCTCATCGCCACCTCGTCGTGATCATGCTCTGCGCACTGGGCACGAGTGGGGACCCTACGTGGTTACGCAAGCTGCCTCCTCCGGGTCCTGATCACTCATGCCGGCCGCACACTGGGCACGAGTGGGGACCCTACGTGGTTACGCAAGCTGCCTCCTCCGGGTCCTGATCACTCATGCCGGGTCCGCGGGAGCTCAAAACCGGCGCGCCGAATGGAATGGTGTGGAGCCCATCGGCGCGACCTGAACCGGTACGCCGAAAGTCGAAGCGTGCAGCATCAATCCGTTGCCGGCGTAGATGCCCACGTGCGAGATGTCGGAGTAGAAGAAGACGACATCGCCGGGCTGGAGGTCCTTCTCGTCGACCGGCGTGCCGTAGCTGGACTGCTGCTGGCTGGTGCGCGGCACGCTCTTGCCGACCTGATGGAAGGCCCACTGCACCAGGCCGGAGCAGTCGAACTGGTCGGGACCGGTGGCGCCCCAGACATAGGGATCGCCGACGCGGGTGAGCCCGGCGGCCAGCGCGCTGGTGCCGGAACCGGGCACCAGGCCCTGGAGCAGGCTGTCGCGATCGAAGCCGGGCGGGAACATGGAGCCCACGAGCGCGGACTTGTCACTGGCGGAGAGCTGACCCCAGGCGGCGATCACCTGCGCCATGGACCCTTGCAGCGCAGCGCGTTTGGATTCCAGGTCCTTGCGGACCGCGTCGGCGGCGGCGCTGGCGGCGCGCGCGGTATCGGCAGCGGCGCGGGCGGCGGCCTCGGCGACCGAGGCCGCGTCGGTGGCCTTCTCGTACTGGCCCAGTTGATCATTCGTGCGCGCGCCCACGAAGTCCACGATGGACATCTGGTCGAGCAGCTGCTGCGGTGAATTGCTGACCAATAGCGAAGTGAGCCGGTTGGTGCGGCTGCCGAGCAGTGCCGAGGTCGCGGCCCGATCGATGACCGGTTGGTAGCGACGGATTTCCGCCTTGGCCGCGTCCAGGGTGGCGGCCGCGGCGGCGGCCCGCTGGTCGGCGGCGCCGGCGGCGGCGGCCTTGGTGTCCAGATCGGACTGCGCGTCGAGCGCCTGTTGATTGAGCTGTTCGGATTGCCGCGACAGATCGACGAGCCGCTGCACCGCTTCCCCGGCAGATGCCGGTGCGGAGGCCGGATCGGCTGTCGCGGGCCCGATACCCAGGGTGCCGTAGGTGCCGACCATGAGTGCACCTACCGTGAGGGCTTCACCCACCAGTCGCCTGGTTCGCTGACTGTGTGTCCGATGATGTCGCTGCTGCGCTGCCACCGTTGGTGTCGTCCCGTTCTCTTACCCCGAGCCGGTTCAGAAGGTCTCGATAAGATTACGAAACGGCGACCGCTTGTGTCCAGCAGGCCACGGAATCGTCACGGCCACCGTCTCCTCCGCAGGTCGGCCGCCTGCGGTCGGCATTGGGGAAGACTCCCCGGTCGAGCAGCGGATCAGATGCGGCGCGCGCCCGCGAACGGCATCGAGGAGATCGGGGCGACCTTCACCGGCTGGCCGGAGGTCGACGCGTGCACCACATTGCCGTCGCCGACGTAGATGCCGGAGTGGCTGCCGCCGTAGAACGACACCACGTCGCCGGGCTCCAGATCGTCGAACGACACCGGGCTGCCGGAATTGAGCTGCTCATAGCTGGTGCGCGGCAGGCTGATTCCGGCCTGCGCGTAGGACCACTGCACCAGACCGGAGCAGTCGAAGGCGTCCGGGCCGGCCGCGCCGTAGACGTAGGGGTCGCCGACGCGGCTCAGGGCGGCGTTGACCGCGGCCTGGCGCGGGCCGCTCTGCAGCCCGGGGGCGGCCGGGCCCCACGGGGTGAGGATGCCGGGAAGGGCGGGGATGTTCACCGGAAGGGATTCCGGCAGACCCGGGATGCCGGCGGGGAGCTGGATCTGGTCGGGCACGTCGAAGGTGCCGACCGGGGTGTTCACCGGCTGGGCCGACGCGGGGGTCGCGGGCAGCAGCAGCGCGCTCAGCGTGGCAGCGCCGACGGCACCGGCCGCAGCGGCACGACGCGCAGTGCGCTGCATGCCCCGGACCTGTCGCTTGACGGTGGTGGTCGCCATGATGAGGTACTTCCAATCTGCCCCGCGACGCCGCACCCGGTGGTGCGTCGGACTCCGCGAGGTCTCAGGAAGATTACGAGTGCATAACGGCGCTTTGTAAAGCCGAGTCGGCCGGCCCGTCACTCGAAATTGTTACGCGTCCCCATTTCGGTGCGACAAACATCACAGCAATCACGAAACGATAACAACGGCCATTTTCCGGAGAGCGCCCCGATAGCTACCGACGAGTAGGCAGCGCCCGCCAAAGACCCTCCCGACCTCGACGAATTCCGCATAACACGAGGTCGGAGCCATGACCCCCGACCTGGGCGATTCCGACACGCCTAGGCGACACGCCCGACCGCAGGACAGCGGGGCAGCACCCGCCGGAGTCCGATGCGAACCGACCACACTCATACGCGAGATTGATTCACTTTCTGAATAATTGTGACCCTGACCACAATCTCGCATATTTCCGCAATTCGGGGATTTCATCTCGAGAATCTCCACCACATATTCAGACATTTCCCCAGGTCGCGCGAAGCAACTCCCGGAGCCCGGCCCGAGTTCCCGGCCCGACCTGCGGAAAGAGCCGGATCACGCGTTCCCGGAGACGGTCACGACCCTCGGACCTGCGGTGAATGCCTTGGCGGGGAAAGGTTGTCGGACCCTGCGCCTAGGCTTCCCGTCCGTGTCCGGACAGCTGGCCTTCGACGAGCTCGAAACCCCGCTCTACGACACGACGTTCGTGGTGGTGGACCTGGAGACGACCGGCACCAGCCCCGAGGGCGACTCGATCACCGAGATCGGCGCGGTGAAGGTGCGCGGCGGCGAGGTTCTCGGCGAGTTCGCGACCCTGGTGAATCCCGGCTGCGCGATTCCGCCGCAGATCGTGCAGATCACCGGGATCACGACCGCCATGGTGGTGGACGCGCCGCGCATCGAGCAGGTGCTGCCCGGGTTTCTGGAGTTCGCGCGCGGTGCGGTGCTGGTCGCCCACAATGCCCGCTTCGATACCGGATTCCTGAAGGCCGCCGCGGTCCGGTGCGAATTGCCCTGGCCCGCTTTCCAAACGCTGTGCACGGTCCAGCTGGCGCGGCGGGTGCTCGGCAAGGACGAGGCGCCCTCGGCCAAGCTCTGGTACCTGGCGCAGCTGCTGGGCGCCGAGACCCGGCCCACGCACCGCGCCCTCGACGACGCCCGCGCAACGGTGGACGTGCTGCACGCGCTCATCGCCCGGGTGGGCAATCAGGGCGTGCACAGCCTCACCGAACTGCTCGACTATCTCCCCGAGGTGACGCGCCGACAGCGCGCGAAACGTGTGATGGCAGCGGATCTTCCGGCCACGCCGGGGGTGTACCTGTTCCGGGGTCCGTCGGACGAAGTCCTCTATATAGGGACGGCGGTGAATCTGCGCCGCCGCGTCCGCACCTACTTCACCGGTTCCGACACCCGCCCGCGCATGCGCGAGATGGTGCAGCTGGCCACCCGGGTCGACCATGTCGAGTGCGCGCACGGTCTCGAGGCCGGGGTGCGGGAGCTGCGGCTGCTGCTCGCCCACACTCCGCCCTACAACCGGCGATCGAAGTTCCCGCAGCGCGCCTGGTGGCTGACGCTGACCGACGAGCCGTTCCCACGTTTCGCGGTCTCGCGCACTCCGGCCCGGGACGCACTGGGCCCGTTCACCTCTCGCGCCGATGCTCTGGAGATCGCCGCCACCGTCGCCGAGCAGGCGGGCCTGCGCACCTGCACCACCCGCATCCCGCGCACCGGCCGCCATGATTGCCCGCCGGCCGTGGTCGGCGGTTGCCCCGCGAGCGCCCACAACAGCCCCCTATATATAGAGGAGTACCGGCGAGCTCCGGCCGCCGTCCGCGCCCTGTTCGCCGGCGCCGACGACGCCCTGCTGCACGCGATTGCCGAGCGGCTCGAAAGCCTCTCCACCGCAGAACATTTCGAGGCCGCAGCCCGGCTGCGGGATCGCACCGTGACGGTGATCCGCGCCCTGCGCCGCACCCAGCGCCTGACCGCCCTCGCGGCCATCCCGGAACTGATAGCTGCCCGCCCCGACGGTGCGGGTGGCTGGGAGTTCGCGATCATCCGCCACGCCCGCCTGGCCGCCGCGGGCACCGCCGTGCGCGGTATCTCCCCCATGGCGGTGGTGGACCGCCTGGCGGCCGCCGCGGAAACCGTCATCCCGCCCCGTCTCCCCGGCCCGGACGACGACCCCGCCTATCCCCCACTGCGCGGGGCGCTTCCGGAGGAGGCCGGCCTGCTGGTCCGCTGGCTCGAACGGCCCGGCACCCGCATCGTCCGCACCACCGACGGCTATGGCGAACCCCGCCTCGGCGCGGGCGCCTGGCTCGACTGGGTCACCCGCGCCGAAGCCGCTGCCCAGATCTCCGACCCGGAGCAGTCGACACCGGTGTGATGTGGCTCGCGCCTGCCAGAATGGCGGAATGTATGTTCCCGATGCCGAGCGCTGGAACCACAACATCGAGTATCACTTGCTGCTGGCCGCCGCGGTCGGGGGCGCGCGGGATGTGCTGGATGTCGGATGCGGGGAAGGCATGCTGGCCAGGCGGATTCGGCGCGGCGGGGCCGCGGTGACCGGCATCGATCCCGATTCGAGGAGTATCGAGCTGGCCCGGGACCAGTCCGCGGTGGACGACATCACCTATCTCCGGGCCGATTTCCTCGAGTATCCCTTCGAACCGGAATCGTTCGACGGCATCGTGTCCATCGCGGCCCTACACCACATGGACACCGTCAGCGCCCTCACCCGGATGCGGGACCTGCTGCGCCCCGGCGGGACACTCGCCGTCGTGGGCATGGCGCGCAACGATTTTCCCTCGGATCTGCCGTGGGAGGCCGCCGCCCTGTTCACCAGCTTCAAGGATCGGCTGTTCCGGGCGCAGTGGGCGCACCCGTCGCCGGTGGTGTGGCCGCCGCCGCAGACCTATGCCGAGACGCGGCGAACGGCAGCCGAGATCCTGCCGGGCGTGCGCTATCGCCGGCACGTGCTGTGGCGATTCTCGCTGGTGTGGACCAGGCCGAATCCGGCTGGGCCGCAGGCATAGCCGTCGGCGCGGGAGGCCGGCGGCGACCGCAAGCGCAGGCCGTGGACACCGATCGCCGGCGCGAGATGTCCGCGGCACCGGCAAGCGTTGGACGTCGGCGCCTCCCGCAACCGTGGGAAGTCGGTACCGACAGTCAGCGCGGGATGTCGTGGGTGCGGCCGGGTCGGGTGCCCGGTCGCCGTGGGTAGCCGGGACCGAAAACGGCATACGAGCCCACCATGCGGGCGACGGTCTCGGCGGTCAGCCCCAGCTCGAGTAGTTCGGCGGCGAGCAGCTGCCGGATCTGATCGACCAGGCCGCGAAAGCTGATGTGCTGGTCGGCGAGTCGGCGGTGCAGGCCCCGCTCGGACAGCGACAGTTCCCGGGCCACCTCGGCGAGCGACGGCGCGGCCGCGGGTGTCCGCAGCAGCACCCGGCGGACCCGGGCCGCCGCGCCGGTGTGCCGATGACGCCGATCCAGCGCCAGCTCGCACTGCTGGATGCACAGCGCGCCGGTGTGCGCGTCCGGCGGCCGGGCGGGCCGATCGAGCGCCTCGGGCGGGACGGTGAACCCGCCTCGGCCCGGCCCGAATTCGAGGGCGAGCGCAATGCCGGTGGCCGGCATCAGCGCCGAGACCAGCGTGCGGGCGGCGGTCAGGTCGCGGGTGAGCAGGAAGGCCCGCACCTCGCCGCGTACCTCCCCGTCCCCGGCTGCGACCGCGAGCCCCGCCGCGGTCTCGGTGAACGACGGCTCGAAGCGGACCGAAGTCACCGCGAAGTACCGGGGCAGCAGCCGGATCGCCTCCCGCACGGTCGGACTCGTCACCATGGCGTAGCCCACGATCCCCGCGCCGGGGAGCGCGTACCGACGCCCGGTCGCCGCCCCCAGTTCGGCCGGGTCTCCCCCGTGCGCGATCAGATTCCGGATGACACGCAGTTCCTGGCCCGACCGCACCTGCGCGCCCGATTCTTCCAGGTCGCTGCCGCGCAATCCCGTTCCGGCCAGGCATGCCGAGGCCGGAATCCCCTGTGCCCGACCGGTCTCCACCGCATAGCGGGTCGCCACCGCGGGCCGGGCGACCGCCCGTCGATCCGGCTGGACAGCCATAGTCCGGAAGCTAACAGGTCCCGGTTACCTTGTCATCCGATCCACCGAGTCCCGGGAACGGGGAAGGCCCCGAGTCGAATTCGACTCGGGGCCTTCCCGTGTGACGGCGACGATCAGTGATCGTGCTTGCCGGCGGCGGCGTTCTGCGCCTCCTCCAGCACCTCGAGCATCTTGTGCTCTTCCTCGTGGGCGACGGCGACCAGGTCCGCCTGCTCCGAGGCCGGGTCGGCGCGCAGGAAGGAACCGGTGCCGGGCTTGCCCGCGGACCCCAGCTTGGTCATCTTCTTGGGCACCGGGGCGCCCTGGTACTCCAGCGGGATCGGGTGGCCGTGCGAGTCGACCGGGCCCAGCGGCTGGTGCACCTCGATGTACTCACCGTGCGGAAGCCGCTTGATGACACCGGTTTCCACGCCGTGCTCGAGCACCGCGCGGTCGCTGCGCTGCAGGCCGATGCAGAACCGGTACGCGACGAAGTACGCGATCGGCGGGGCCAGCAGCAGGGCGATGCGGAAGAACCAGGTCGTCGCGTTCAGCGAGATGTCGAACTTGAGCGACAGGATGTCGTTCACACAGGCCAGGGTCAGCACCATGTAGAACGCGATGGCCATGGCACCGATGGCGGTGCGGACCGGCACGTCGCGCGGACGCTGCAGCAGGTTGTGGCGGGCGGTGTCGCCGGTGAGGCGCTTCTCGATCCACGGGTAGGCGATCAGCACGCCGAACACCGCACCCATGATCAGCGCGACCCAGAACGGCGCCGGGACCGTGTAGCGGCCCAGGTACAGCTCCCACGGCGGCATGAGACGCGCCATGCCGTCGGTCCACATCATGTAGAAGTCCGGCTGCGAACCCGCGGAGACCTGAGACGGGTTGTAGGGACCCAGGTTCCAGATCGGGTTGATCTGGAAGACGCCACCCATGATGGCGACGACGCCCAGGGTGAAGGCGAAGAACGCGCCCTGGTCGGCGGCGAACACCGGGATGATGCGGGCGCCGACGACGTTCTTCTCGGTGCGGCCCGGTCCGGGGAACTGGGTGTGCTTCTGGTACCACACCAGCGCGACGTGCGCGGCGATGAGCGCCAGGATGATGCCCGGCAGCAGCAGCACGTGCGCGATGTACAGACGCGGAATGATGATGGTGCCCGGGAAGTCACCACCGAAGATCAGCCAGTGCATCCAGGTGCCGATGACCGGGATGCCCATGGTGATACCACCGAAGGCGGCGCGCAGACCGGTGCCGGAGAGCAGGTCGTCCGGGATCGAGTAGCCGAAGAAGCCCTCGAACATGGCCAGGATGAGCAGCAGCGAGCCGATCACCCAGTTGGCCTCACGCGGCTTGCGGAAAGCGCCGGTGAAGAAGATGCGGAACAGGTGGATGATGATCGACGACGCGAACAGCAGCGCCGCCCAGTGGTGCACCTGGCGCACGAACAGACCGCCGCGCACCTCGAAGGAGATGTTCAGCGCGGTCTCGTAGGCCCGCGACATGGTGACACCGCGCAGGGGCTGGTAGGCGCCCTGGTAGACGGTCTCCGACATGGACGGGTCGAAGTACAGCGTCAGGTAGATACCCGACAGCAGCAGGATGATGAACGCGTACAGCGCGATCTCACCGAGCAGGAACGACCAGTGGGTCGGGAAGACCTTGTTGATCGATCGCTTGGCGAACGCCGCGAGGCGGTAGCGCTCGTCGATCTCGTTGGCCTGGACGGCCACTTTGCTAGGGCTCATGAACGACGCTCCCAGTAGGCCGGGCCGAGGGGCTCGATGAAGTCGTGCTGGGCGACCAGGTAGCCATCGGCGTTGACGGTGATCGGCAGCTGCGGCAGCGCACGCGCGGCGGGACCGAAGACCGGCTTACCCCACTCGGTCGCGGAGAACTGCGACTGGTGGCAGGGGCACAGGATTCGGTTGGTCTGCTGCTCGAACAGCGAGGTGGGGCAGCCGAGGTGGGTGCAGATCTTCGAGTAGGCGAAGTAGTCGCCGAAGTTGAAGCTCTCCTGGCCCTTGCGCTTGATGGCGTGCTCGGCATCGTGGGTGCGCAGGCGAATCAGCATGACCGCGTTGCGGATTCCACGCAGCGACTGCAGGGTCGCGTGCTCGTCACCGCGCCAGGATTCCTTCCAGGGGAAGACGGTCTCCATGGCGCCGGCGTCCAGATCCTCCGGCTTGACCAGGACGATGTCCTCGGGGCGGCCGGTGTCGCGACGCAGGTAGATGGTCTCGCCCGGGTAGTCCGGGGTCCAGCCCGAGACCCACAGCGGCGACTTGTCGCGCTTGGCCCACGGGTTCTTGATCATGCCGCCGACGAAGACGAGCAGCGCGCCGACGCCCATGACGCCCACGCCCAGGCCCGCGGTGCGGGTGATGAGCTTGCGGCGACCCAGGGTCGAGGTCTCGGCGGCGTCCTGCAGCTGCGCGACCAGGGTGCGCCGGTCGACCTCCTTGGACGCGCCGTCGTGGCGGTCCTGGATGGAGATCTCGGCGGGGACGAAGTGCTTGCGGATCAGCACCACCGCGACGCCGACGGCCAGCACGGCGATGCCGAGGGTGAGGCCGTAGAGCGGGGTGGTCAGCGTGTACATGCCGTTGCCGTCCTGGTGACGGCCCTTGTACTCCCAGGGCCAGAACAGGAAGACACCGATCAGCGCGGCACCCGCGAGCGCGGAGATGCCGAACCAGAGCGCCACCCGGCGCTCGGCGCGCTTCTCGGCCCGGGTACCCGGGACCGGCCAGCGCGGGGCGCGGTAGGCGACGTCGACACCGTCCAGCTCGGTGCCCAGCTTGACCAGCTCGTCCCGCGACATGGCGTCGAGCTGCTCATCGGTGGGTTCGGTGGGGTTGTCCCCCATGCTGTTTCGCTCCTGTTCACTCATGGCTGTGTCCGATCGGTCATGGCCGCGGGCCCTCCATGGTTACGCTTCGCTGCCGCCTTCGGGCCTGACGCGGTCATGACTGTGTCCGATCGGTCATGGCCGCGGGCCCTCCATGGTTACGCTTCGCTGCCGCCTCCGGGCCTGACGCGGTCATGACCGGGAACCGATCCACATCGCGGAGCCGACCAGGACCACGATGCCGACGACCCAGATGGCCAGGCCCTCGGTCGCGGGACCGAAGCCGCCGAGGCCGTAGCCGCCCTCGGACGGGGTCTCCATGCGGTCCTTGATGTAGGCGACGATGTCCTTCTTCTCGTCCGGCGTCAGCTGCCGGTCGGAGAACTTGGGCATGTTCTGCGGGCCGGTGAGCATGGCCAGGTAGAGCTGCTGCTCAGTGGCCGCCTCCAGCGGCGGCGCGAACTTGCCGGACGACAGCGCCCCACCCTTGCCGGTGAAGTTGTGGCAGGAGGCGCAGTTCATACGGAACAGCTCGCCACCGCGGCCGAGGTCGCGGTCCTCGACGATGGACTCCTGCGCGATCTCGCCGTTGCTGTCGCGAAGCACGGTCGGACCGCCGCCCTGGGACTGGACGTACGCGCCGAGCGCGTCGGTCTGGTGCGCGTCGAACTTCGGGGGCTTGCGCTGGATCTGCGCCTCGTTGCGGGCGGCCGGCATACGACCGGTGGAAACCTGGAAGTAGACCGCGGCCTCACCGACGCCGATCAGGCTGGGGCCGCGATCCTGGACACCCTGCAGGTTGGCGCCGTGGCAGGTGACGCAGGAGGTGTCGTAGATCTGCTTGCCCTCGCGAATCAGCGCGGACTGGTCCTCTTTCGCGGTGGCGACCTGAGCCTGCGGGGTCAGGGCCGACGCCGCGAAGCCGGCTCCGACGAGGCCCATCAGGAGGACCAGACCGCCGGCCAGCTTCCGGCGCATCCGGCGCTGCTTGCGGATCTTGGTGGCCTGGCCGATCCCCTCGGGATCTGGCGCTGACGGGGGAGATGAACTCATCTGTGTCCCTTTGGAGTAGACGGAACCGACTTGTACAAGTTTTCGGGTCGCCGACGCGGGCTGGGCCTCGGCGCGTCCGGTGCTAGCGGACGAAGTAGATCGTGGCGAAGAGGCCGATCCAGACGATGTCGACGAAGTGCCAGTAGTAGGAGACGACGATCGCCGCCGTGGCCTGCGCCGGGGTGAACTTGCTGAGCTTGGTGCGGATCAGCAGGAACACGAACGCGATGAGACCGCCGATGACGTGCAGACCGTGGAAGCCCGTGGTGATGAAGAACACCGAGCCGTACACGCTGCTGGAGATCGAGGTGCCCTCCGAGTACAGGGCGTGGTACTCGGTGGCCTGGCCTCCGACGAAGAACGCACCCATCAGGAAGGTCAGCAGGTACCAGCGGCGCAGGCCGAAGACGTCACCCTTCTCCGCCGCGAACACGCCCATCTGGCATGTGAAGGAGGAGGCGATCAGCACCGCGGTCACCGGCACGGCGAGCTTCATGTTCAGCTCGGTCGGCTCCGGCGGCCAGTTTCCGTGCGCCTGCGCGCGAGCAACGAAGTACATGGCGAACAGGCCGGCGAAGAACATCAGCTCGCTCGACAGCCAGATGATGGTACCGACGCTGACCATGTTGGGCCGGTTCAGCGAATGCACACGCTGGGTAATGGCCGATCCTGGGGTCCCTACTGCGGTCGTCACGCCGGTAAGTATGACTTGTCGTAGTACGACAGGCGTAGGCGGGTACGAAACTTTGTCGTACGTGTCGGAAAGCCCAGGGCGAGCGAGCGACTCGCAGGGCTCTCGGCGTGTCCCGGAAAGCCTAAATTGCGCAGGTAAGAGGAAGCTGAGCCCTGTGGAGAGGGATGTATGAGCGTGAAATCGTGGTGGCGGCGGATAGCCGGACGCGGCGGAGCAGCGGAACTGGACCCGTCGCGGCCCGATCTGGTGGTGGTGGCATCGAGTTTCGATGACGCCGAAGCCTGTTCGGCGGCCCTGGGAAAGGCTTTGCAGTGGACATCGGACGATCCGGTAGTCCTCCGGCACCACCTCCGGGTTCCCGCCGACCGGGTCGGTGAGGTGCAAGTCATCGCCGCGCAGATCGGCTATGACACGGCCGCGGTGGACGCGGCCGACCCCGCGAACCTGGTGTTGCAGCGCGTGCAGGTGCTCGACGCCCTGCACTGCTCCCAGGAGCGTTCCCGCATGACAGGAATCGCCCATCGCTATGACGGCCATGTCCTCGGCTGGGATGCCCTGCAGCCCGCCGCCGGTCCCGACGGAAAGAAGTAGCCCCGCACACTAGGCTTGCCCCAACGACACTGGCGTCCGGCGTGGACCGGAAACGGGAAGAGAAGGCAATGAGCGCGCGCAGCTGGAGAGAAATTCTCGGCATCCTCACCGACGGCAACGATCTGTCCTCGGATGAGGCCGCGTGGGCGATGAACGAGATCTTCTCCGACAACGCCACCTCCGCGCAGATCGCGGCCTTCGGCGTGGCCCTGAAGATGAAGGGCCCGACCCCGACCGAACTGAGCGGCCTGGCCACCGGCATGCTCTCGCACGCGAAGCGGGTGCCGTTCGAGGGCGCGGCGGTGGATATCGTCGGCACCGGCGGTGACCGCTCGGGCAGCGTGAACATCTCCACCATGTCCTCGATCGTGGTGGCGGCCAGCGGGATTCCGGTGATCAAGCACGGCAATCGGGCGGCCTCGTCCAAGAGCGGCGGCGCGGACGTGCTGGAGGCGCTGGGCGTGAAGATCGCGCTCGGACCGGAATCGGTGGCCGAGTGCGTGCGGCAGACCGGCATCGGTTTCTGCTTCGCGCCGGTGTTCCATCCCTCGCTGCGGTTCGCGAGTCAGGCACGCGGTGAGATCGGGATTCCGACGGTCTTCAATATCCTGGGCCCGCTGACCAATCCGGCGCAGCCCAGCGCGGGCCTCATCGGCTGTGCTTTCCCTGATCTGGTGCCGGTCATCGCAGGTGTGTTCGCCGAACGCGGCGCCTCGGCGCTGGTGGTCCGCGGCAATGACGGCCTGGACGAGATCACGACCGCCGACACCACCGATGTGTGGGTGGTCGCGGGCGGCCGGTCGCACGAAACCACCATCGACCCAACCAGACTCGGCATCGAGCGGGTGGATCCGTCGGCGCTGCGCGGCGGCGACGCGGCGATGAACGCGGAGATCGCGCGCACGATGTTCGCCGGCGACCCGGGCCCGGTGCGGGACGCGGTGCTGCTGAATTCGGCGGCCGCGCTGGTGGCATTCGACCTGTCCGCCGCGGACGTGGACGATGATCTGCACACCAAGCTGGCCGCGGCGTTGAAGCGGGTGGCCGAGATCGTGGATTCGGGTGCGGCCTCGGCCCTGCTGGATCGCTGGGTCACCGTCTCCAACGAGCTCGGCGCGAACTGACGCTCGGGGGCTTCAGGCCCCCGGTTCGGCCGCGGAGTCCACGGCCTGTTTGAAACGGCTCATGGCATCGAAACTCTTGATGCCAGGGGCGGTTTCGACCGAGCTGGAGACGTCGACGCCGAACGGCCGGTGGGTCGTGATCACCTCGGCGACATTGTCGGGGCTGAGACCACCGGCCAGCACCACCTGTCCGGGTATCTTCTCCAGCCAGTCCGGGAATTCGGCGAAGACGCCCGATCCGGTGCTGGCGTCGTAGAAGAAGTATTCACAGACCTGTTCCGGGGTGGGTGCGACGGCCGAGCAGTAGGCCAGGTTCGGCAGGTCGGTCCAGTTGTAGAGCTGGATGACGTCGAAGTCGCCGATCACCTCCGCTACCTCGGTCCGGTCGAACGCCACCACGAACGAGCGAATCCTGCCGCGCGCGTACGCCGCCAGCTCGCGCGCCCGGGCGGGCTCGACATACCGCTTGCTCTTGGCCGTACCGACCACGCCGATGGCGGAGTAGCCGAGCTCGACGGCCCAGTCGATCTGTTCCTCGGTGGTGAGCCCACACACCTTCACGAACATGGGTTCCTGCCCTCTCATGGAAGATTTCCTCCGAGTGTCCTGAGAGTTCCGGTCACCCAGCTGTGTGTTTGCCGTTCGGTCCCCGAGGCGGCGTTACAGTTTCGACATGCGATACGGAGTGGTGCTACCCGGCCTGGTGGCCGTGTTCCTGGGCATCGGCATTCCGGTGAGCGCCGCTCACTGGGCTCACGACGAGACCACCGATCCCGGCGCCCTCAGTGTGGACGGCCGCAGCTACGGCGTTCCGGGCGACTGCGTGACCATCCGCAGTGTGCCGCGCCGGCTCAATGTCGACAATGCAACCGCCCTGCGCGCCCGGGTGTATCTGTTCCCCGGCTGCAAGGGCGGCGTCACGCACACCATCGAGCCCGGGCACACCGGCACGGCACTGGGCGCGTCCGTTCAGACTCGCTGACCCGGGCGGCTATTCGCCGATCGAGAAGCCGGCCTCGACGTCCGCGCGCGAGTAGGACTTGAACGCGATGTGGGTGGCCGTGCGCAGCACGCCCGGCGTCTTGTTGATCCGGCCGGTGACCACGTCGGCGATCTCCTCGTGGTCGCGCACCCGGACCACGGCGATCAGGTCCACATCCCCCGCGCACGAATAGACCTCGGCCACCCCCTTGATGTCGGCCAGTTCCTGTGCGGTCTCCGGAATCCGATCCGGCTCGGCAGAGATCAACACGATCGCGGTAATCATGTGCCCAACTCTAGGTGATGGCCGGGGCGGCAGCGCCGGTCCGGGATGGAACGGCGTGGGTTCGGGTCAGTCCGGGATCGAGTCGGTGTGGTCGAGCGGGTCGCCGAGGAGGTCGGCGGCGGCGCGGTGGATCTTTTCCAGCGCCGATATCAGGTGGCGGCGTTCGGCGTCGGTGAGGTCGGCGGTGACCTTGTCGGACAGGGCCTTCCGGTCGGCTTCGACGGGGTCGCGGAGGTCGCGGCCACGGTCGGTGAGCCAGAGCCGGACCAGGCGGTTGTCCTTGTCGTCGCGGCGGCGGGTGAGCAGTCCGGCGGCGGCCATGCGGGTGGCCATCTTGACGACGGTCGGCGTGGTCACGTTCAGCGCGGCCGCCATCTCCCCCGGTGTGCGGCCGTCCTGTTCCCACAGCACGGCCAGCACGTGATTCTGGCCGAGGTGCAGGCCGAGGCGGCGCATATCGCGATCGGCCAAGGCGCGCAAGGCTTTCGAGGTGCGGCCGTGCAGGTCCAGGAAGTCGGCTGAGCCTTGGGAAGACATGAGGCCTCCGGTCGGGTGCGGGTATTGACCGTCGATCATTAGCCGTCTAACGTTTTTCAGTAGACGGCTAACGATCTGGAGGTGCCATGCTACTGCTGACCGGAGCGACCGGGAACATCGGCCGCGAACTCACCCGCATTCTCGACGCCAACGACCTCGACTTCCGTGCCCTGGTGCGTGATCCGGCACGGGCGGCGACCCTGCCCGCGCGTGCCGAGACCTGCCGGGGCGACCTCGACGATCCGGCGAGCCTGGACCGAGCCATGACCGGAGTCACCGGCCTGTTCCTGCTGGTCCCGGGTGTCGGGCTGGACCACACCCGCAACCTGCTGCACGCCGCCGCGCGGGCGGGGGTGGGCCGGATCGTCATGATCTCCTCCGCCCACGTGCTGGTCGAACCACTGCCCGCCATGGGCAGCTGGCACCACGAGCGCGAGAATCTGGTGCGCGCCAGCGGAATTCCGTGCACGATCCTGCGTCCGGGCGGGTACATGTCCAATGCCCTGGAGTGGATTCCGGCGTTGCGGGCGGGCGACCCGATCCTCGACCCCTCCGGTCCGGGCCGCTTCGCTCCGATCGATCCCGCCGATATCGCCGAGGTGGCGGCCCACTGCCTCACCGAGCCGGGCCACACCGGGGTGGCCTATCACCTCACCGGCCCGGAGAGCCTGACCGTCGGCGAGCAGGTAGCGATCCTCGCCCGAATCCTGCACCGCGACCTCGAGATTCGTGAGACCGCGACGCCGGAGGAGGCGGTGGCGGCCCGCTACCCGAACGGCGCTCCCCCGCCGCTGGCCGCGGCGATCGTGGCGGGCTTCGCCCTCATGCGCGCCGACACAGTGGGCGCCCGCACCGACACCGTGGCCGCACTGCTCGGCCGCCCGCCGCGTACCTTCGCCGAATGGTGCGCGGCTCATCGCGCCGCCTTCGAGAACTGACAGAGCCTTCGAGAACTGACAGAGCCTTTGAGAACTGACAGAGCCTTCGAGGACTGACAGAGCCTTCGAGCGCTGCGGCCGCACCCGGCTGACATCACCTGCACCAGTGACGGGATTCGAACCCGCGGCTTCTTCCTCGACGGGGAAGTGAGGACTCCGAACTCCTCCACACCGGCTGGACCACCCCACGACCTGCGCGCCAGGGCGTCGGTGGCGACGATGACGGTAATGACACGTCGCGGAAAGCGGTACCGAATTTCCGCGGCGGGGTCAGCCGAGGTCGGCGAGGAGGGCGCGGGCCTCGTCGGCCTCGGGGACCTCGAGTTCCTCGAAAAGAGCCAGGGCCCTGGCGGAATGGTCGCGCGCGGCGGGAGTCTGCCCGAGCGCCCGGTGGGACTGGGCCAGGCCGAGCAGGGCGCGGGCCTCCTCGGCACGGTCACCGAGATCGCGGCAGGCCGTGACGGCGGCGGTGAAGTCGGCGACCGCGGCGGCGGGATCGTCCAGGGCGAGGGCGATCTCGCCGAGACCGTTGAGAGCTTCGGCCTCCTCACTGCGGAAGCGGAGTTCGCGGCACAGGTCGAGGGCGCGGCGGTGGCGGCGGCGTGCCTCGTCGGGGCGATCCTCGCCGAGATGGACCCGGCCGAGATTGTTGAGCACGACGATTTCCCCTGTGCGGGAGCCCAATTCACGGTAGAGGCGCAGGGCTTCGCCGAGTCGCTCTCGAGCCTCGGGGTAGCGCTCCGAGCGTTCGCTGACGGTGCCGAGGCTGGTGAGGCAGGCCGCCTCACCAGCGCGGTCGCCGAATTCGCGGAACAGGGCCAGCCCCTGCCGATAGTGCTCCCCGGCCCGCTCGATATCGCGCTGCCAGAAGACGTACCCGAACACGTAGTGGGCCCTGGCCTCCGCCCGCCCATCCCCGGCCGCGCGGGCCGCGTCCAGAGCCTGCTCACCGTGGTCGTGCGCCTCGTCCAGCCGCCCGAACCGCCAGGCGATCCAAGCCAGGTCACTGCACGCGCGAGACTGCGCAGCCAGGTCCCCATCGCGGCGGCTACTCCGCAACGCCTGCGTGTGCATGGTGCGCGCGGCACCGTAGTGGCCGTTCCCATCGAGGTAGGCATGCAGACTGCGCGCCAGCCGTGCCGTGTAGCCGGGTCGTGCGGACTCCTCCGGCGCAATGCAGATGGCCACCAGGTTGATGCGCTCCGCATCGAGCCACTCGATGGCCTCCGCCGCCTCCTCGAAGGTCAGCGCCGATTCCGTGAACGACTGCGCCGCGGTCGAATCCAGCCCACCGGCGGACTCCGGCGTGGGGTGCGAGCCGTCGGGGAAGAGCAGCCGGACGGCGTGGGCGGCGGTGTCCTGGTAGTAGCGGTAGAGGGATTCGACTGCGGCAGAACGTGTTTCGGCCGATTCCTCATTCGCCGCGGTGGTGCGTGCGTGCTGACGGAGCAGGTCGTGCATGGTGTAGCGGCCGGGGCGCAGCTGGGTCAGGACGTGGGCGTCGAGCAGGCGCTCGAGGTGGTGCTCGGCCTCGGCGACGGCGAGACCGGTGAGGGCCGCGGCGGCGTGCGGTTCGATATCGCGCGCGGGGTTGAGCCCGAGCAGCCGGAACATACGCTGCTCGGCCGGTTCCAGCTGCTGATAGGACAGCGCGAAGGCCGAAGCCACCCCGCGTTCCGGCGTGGCCAGCTCGGTGAGCCGCCGCCGTTGATCCCGCAGCCGCCCGGCCAGGTATTCGACGGTCCACTGCGGCCGGTGCGCGAGCCGCGCCGCCTCGATGCGGATGGCCAGCGGCAGGAATCCGCACAGCTGCAGCACATCCAGCGCCGCCAGCGGTTCCGCGTCGGCCCGCTCCCCACGATGGCCCGGAACAGCTCGACCGCATCGGCCGCCGCCAGCAGCTCCATCGACAGCGATTGCGCCCCATCCAGATCCAGCAGCCGCCGTCGGCTGGTCACGATCACCCGGTGCGCCCCGCCCCCGGCCAGCAGCGGCCGCACCTGAGCGGTGTCGACCGCATTGTCGAGCACGACGATCACCCGCCGGTCCCGCACTCTGGCTCGCCACAGCGCCGCCCGTTCCGCCTCCCCCGACGGAATGGCGTCCTCGGACACGCCCAGCTGACGCAGCAAGGCCCCCAGCGCGATCCCGATATCCAGCGGCTCCCGCCCCGGCGTATGCCCCTGCAGGTCGATGAACAACTGCCCGTCCGGAAACCGCCCCGCCACCGTGTGCGCCAAATGCACTGCGAGCGCGGTCTTCCCGACCCCCGCCATGCCGTCGATGACCGCCACCCCGGTGGCCTCCCCGATCAGCCAGCCGCGCACCCGCTCGATATCCCCGGCCCGGCCCGTGAAGTCGGGGACGTCGTACGGCAGGAAGTTGACCACCTGCCCCGTGGCGGGCGGCGCGCTCTCCGCAGGATCGGCGGCCGGATCGGTCCCGTCCCCTACCGGGTGCGACGGCGCCTCGAATCGGGCGGCGTCCGCGCCGATGCGGCCCGCACCGAGGTCCCACGTCTCCGAATGATTACGAGCTGTCGGCCCACACCTACCGGGGCGCCAAGGTCACCGGCCTGACCGAGGAGGAGACGATCCGCGCCCGGCAGGCCGCGTCCACGGACCCGGAAGCCGAAGCGGCCCTGGCCTTCGCGCACGCCCTGCTGGTGCACAACGGCACCGTCACCGACGCCGATCTGCGCACCGCCCAGGACGCGGGCCTGGCCCCGGACCTCCTGGTGGAGATCATCGCCCACGTGGCGCTGAACGTCTTCACCACCTACGTGGCGACCGCAGGCCGAGTCGCGATCGACTGGCCGCTGGTCCGCCACAACGAATAGCCGCCCGGTCTCGACGCTCGAGCCCGGCAGCCGAATCGAGGGGACGGTTGCGCGGCCCGAACGCCGAGTGGCACACCGCCGAGGGGATTCGACCGATTCCCCCTCGGGGGTGTGCCACTCGAGGAATGCCCACCCCCGCGCCCCGAGGTGATCGGGGCGCGGGCGGGTGATCACCACTGGCCGGGGACGTACTGGCCGCCGAGCTGGCCGGAGATGACGTTCAGGCGGTTCCAGGCATTGATGGTGGCGATCAGCGAGATCAGTGCGCCGATCTGCTCGTCGTCATACTCCTTGCGGACCAGGGCCCAGGTGTCCTCGGAGATGCCGCCGCCGTCGGCGAGGCGGGTGCCCTCGTCGGTGAGGGCGAGGGCCGCGCGCTCGGGCTCGGTGAAGACGGTGGATTCCTTCCAGGCGGCGACCATGGCCAGGCGGACCGCGGTCTCGCCGGCGTGGGCGGCATCCTTGGTGTGCATATCCAGGCACATGCCGCAGCCGTTGATCTGCGAGGCGCGGATCTTGACCAGTTCCTGGGTGGCCTTGGGCAGGCTGGACTCGTCGACGACGCGAGCGGCGGTGACGAGGCGCTTGTTGAACTTGGCGGCGACTTCGTTCTCGTACAGGGCGAAACGGGTCATTGTTCTCTCTTTTCTCTGTGTCGTTCGTTGGCTTCGTCAGGTTGACGACGCGGACCGCGCGGGTGTGACATCGGGTGCGATGTGACGCCGGTCATGTCTTCCGGGGAGGTCCGGCCGATCGCGCCAACCTCACGACAATGCCGGTCCTGCTTGATATTTCGGCTGTTCGGACACTGTCTCGCGACGATGTGAATCTTGATTTCGCGAAATCGCCTCCATCGAAGTGGATCCGGCGCGATCATGATTCGGACGATTGTGAACCGACCGGTAGTCACATCCCGGCTACCTAGGGGGTTGCGATGCTCGACACAGGCAGACATCGGAGAATCTCACCCAACGGTCAGTGGCAAGGAGTCCGCCCCCGCCTGGGGCGCGTCCGGCCCGGCCGTCATCAGCGCAGGACATCGAATCAGTTCCGCACCAAGGCCATCCAGGCCCTGCTGCCCGGTGCGACCGTCATCGCGCTGGCGACGGCCGCCGCTCCGGCCCACGCCGACGCGCCGCCGCAGCCGGTGCAGATCGATTCGATCGCCGGGCTCTCCCAGGACATGCTGGCGACCATCAACGCGTTGCAGACCTTCAATATCCCCGGCATGGACCTGCCGGGCCTGAATCTGCCCGCGCTGTTCACCCCGGACACCGCGATCGTGGTGCTCGGTTACGGTCTGCAGCCCGACGGCTCGATGCGCCCGGAGCTCATGGCCCGGCTCTACGCCGGCTACGTCTCGGCCCTGCTCTCGCCGCAGGCCCCGGTCATCGTGACGGGCGGCAATCCCCAGAACGGGGTGACCGAGGCGGACGCCATGGCGGACTGGCTGGTCGAGCACGGTATCGACCGCACCCGCATTCACACCGAGACCAAGGCGAATTCGACCGTCCAGAACGCGGCGTTCTCGGCGCAGCTGATGGACGCCATCGGCGCGCACGCGGCGATCCTGATCACCTCGGCGAACCATATCGCCCGGGCGCTGATGAATTTCCAGGCGGCCGGGATCTCGGTGGTGGCGACCATGACGCCGGATGCCGCCCCGCTGTCGGCGGTGCCGTACGGGCCACGCAGCTAGTCCGCGGAACGCTCGGTCCGCGAAAAGCCAGGGCCCGCCGATCGATTCGATCGGCGGGCTCTGGTCTGCGCGCCTCAGGCGAGGTAGCGGGCGATGCTCTCCGCGACGCAGGCGGGCTTGTCCCGGCCCTCGATCTCGACGGTGACCGTCCGCACGGTCTGCACGCCGCCGGGGATGTCGGTGACGGCGTCGAGGGTGAAGCGCCCACGGATGCGGCTGTCCACCAGCACCGGGTTGATGAACCGAACCTTGTTGAGCCCGTAGTTGATTGCCATGTTCGCGGCGCTGACGGTCATGACCTGCGCGGTCATCGGCACCACCAGTGACAGGGTGAGGAACCCGTGGGCGATGGTGCGCCCGTAGGGTCCGGCGGCCGCGCGGGCGACGTCGACGTGGATCCACTGGTGGTCGTCGGTGGCGTCGGCGAAGGTGTCGATGCGCCGCTGGTCGACAGTGATCCAGTCGCTGACACCGATTTCGGTGCCGGCGGCGGCCCGCAGGCGGTCGAAGTCGCTGAAGTCGATCATGCTGTGTTCCTCCAGCTAGATGTAGCGTTGCTTCAGTTCACGCTTGAGGATCTTGTGGGTGGGCCCCATGGGCAGTTCGGTGACGAACTCGACGCGGCGCGGGTACTTGTACCGCGCCACATGCTCTTTCGCGTAGTCGATGACGTCCTCGGCGGTGAGCGGTCCGGACGGCACGACGACCGCGAGGATCTCCTCGCCGTAGTTCTCGTCCGGCACGCCGATGATCGCCACCTGCGCGATGTTCGGGTGCCGCAGCAGCGCGGCCTCCACCTCGGTCGGGTACACATTGAAGCCGCCGCGGATGATCATCTCCTTGATCCGGTCCACGATGCGCAGATAACCCTGCTCGTCCTTGACGCCGAGGTCGCCGGTCCGGAACCAGCCGTCCACCATGACCTCCGCGGTGGCCTCGGGCTTGCCGGTGTAGCCGCTGAACACATTGTGGCCGCGCACCACGACCTCACCGATGGTGCCGGTCGGCAGGAGTTCGATGCGGTCGCACACCTCGGCGGCGGCGATCTCGACGTCGACGCCCCACACCGGGTGTCCGACGGTGCCGATCTGCGGGCCGAGCAGCGGCTGGTTCACCGTTGCGGTGGGCGAGGTTTCGGACAGGCCGTAGCCCTCGAGGATGTGCGCGCCGTACACCTGCTCGAATTCCTCGATGATGACCGGCGGCATGGCGGCGCCCCCGCTGATGCACAGCCGCAGCTCGGGGAGGTCGGTCCGGCCCTGCGCGGCCTCGAGCAGGCCGTGATACATGGTCGGCACGCCGTGGAAGGTGTTGACGTTCTCCCGGACCATCAGCTCGATGGCCTGTGCGGCATCGAATCTCGGCATGAGCACCAGGGTCGCGCCGAGCCGCCAGTGCGAGTTCATCGACACCGTCTGCCCGAAGACGTGGAACAGCGGCAGCGCGCCGAGCGCGATGTCCTCGCGCTCGACCTCATTGGCGTCGAAGGCATTCACGGTGGCGCACATGACCATATTGAGGTGGCTGAGCTCCGCGCCCTTGGGCCGGCCGGTGGTGCCGCTGGTGTAGAACACGACGGCGGTATCGAGGGGGCTGCGAGCGACGAACGCCGGAATCGCCTGCCCGGACAGGTCTTTCGGGTCGAGACAGTCGATGCCGACGCGGGCGGCGGCTTCCTTGCCGACGGCCTCGACCATGGGGTGGCAGAGCATGACGGTGGCTCCGCTGTCGCGCAGCACGTACTCGGCCTCGTCGGCGGTGAGCAACAGGTGCACCGGCACCACGGTCGCGCCCGCCGCCAGGATGGCGAAGTAGGCACGGGGGAAGTCGGCGGTATTGGGTCCCATGAGCGCGACCCGGTCGCCGGGCCGCACCCCGAGTTCGATGAGCGCACCGGCCTGTTCGCGGGCCTGCCGCCACAGGTCGCGGAAGGTGATGCGCTGCTCGCCCTCGATCAGGGCGATGTGGTCGGGGCGCCGCCACGCCGGTTCGGCGAGGATGCTGGCCAGGGAGAGGGTCGCGTTCATTGGGACCTCGGGTTCGATCGGATCGGCGTTCGGGGCGGCTCGGCCTACAGCCCCATGTCCTTGGCGATGATCATCTTCATGACCTCGCTGGTGCCGCCGTAGATGCGGTTGACGCGGTTGTCGGCGTACAGGCGGGCGACCGGGTATTCGTTGATGAAGCCGTAGCCGCCGTGCAGCTGCAGGCAGCGGTCGATGACGCGGTGCGCGACCTCGGTGCAGAACAGTTTGGCGGAGGCGGCGTCGGCGGGGGTCAGGGTGCCTTCGTCGAGGGCCTCGAGACCGCGGTCGACGACGGCCTCGGCGGCGTCCACCTCGGCCTGGCAGGCGGCCAGCTCGAACTTGGTGTTCTGGAAGCTGGCGACGGGCTGCCCGAAGACATTGCGCTGCCGGGTGTATTCCTTGGCGAAGCGGATGGCGGCCTTGGCCTGGGCGTAGGCGCCGACGGCGATGGACAGACGCTCCTGCGGCAGGTTCTGGCCCAGGTAGGAGAAGCCCTTGTGCTCCTCGCCCAGCAGATCCTCCACCGGCACCTTGACGTCGGTGAAGTTGAGCTCGGCGGTGTCGGAGACCTTGAGGCCCAGCTTGTCCAGCTTGCGGCCGACGCTGTAGCCCGGGGACTTGGTGTCCACCACGAACAGCGAGATGCCGTGGCGGCGATCGGTTTCGCTGGGCGGGGCGGTGCGGGCGCAGACGATGACGCGGTCGGCGAGCACGCCACCGGTGATGAAGGTCTTGGACCCGTTCAGCACGTAGTGCGTGCCGTCCGCGGAAAGCTTTGCGGTGGTGCGCATTCCGGCCAGGTCGGAGCCGGTGCCAGGCTCGGTCATGGCGATGGCGAACATGATCTCGCCGGTGACGAAGCCGGGCAGCCAGCGCTGCTTCTGCTCCTCGGTCGCCAGCTTCTTCAGGTATGGCAGGCACAGCCCCACGTGCACCCCCGAACCGCCGAGATGCACTGCGGCACGGGCGACTTCCTCCATGAGGATGGCCTGGAACTTGAAGGATTCGATGCCCGCGCCGCCGTACTCCTCGGGCACCTCGATGCCGAAGACGCCGAGCTCGGCCAGCTTGTAATAGAACTCGCGCGGCGCGATGCCCGCGGCGTACCACTCCTCGTAGACGGGTACGACCTCGGCCTCGATGAACGCCCGCACGGTCTCGCGGAAGGCGTCGTGGTCGTTGTCGAAAACAGTTCTCTGCATGGTGAAGATCTCTCTCGAGTGGAGGCGGCCCGCGCCGGGGAGCGAATCATCCGGTGCGGACCGAGCTTTCGTGATCAGAGACGGCGTCCGCCGTCGACGTAGATGGTCTGGCCGGTGACGAACGAGGCGTCGTCGGAGACCAGGAAGGAGACGACGTTCGCGATGTCGGCGGGCTCGCCGACCCGGCGCAGCGGCGTGATCTTGGCGGCCTCGGCGCGGAACTCCTCCGGCGAGACGCCCACGCGGGCGGCGGTGGCATCGGTCATCTCGGTGACGATGAAGCCCGGCGCGACGGCGTTGACGTTGATGCCGAACGGACCCAATTCCATTGCGAGCGTGCGGGTCAGGCCCTGGATGCCCATCTTGGCGGCCGAGTAGTTGGCCTGGCCGCGACTGCCCAGCGCGGACACGCTGGAGGTGTTCACGATCTTGCCGGACTTCTGCTTCACCATGTACTTCTGCGCCTCCCGCGAGCACAGGAAGGTGCCCTTCAGGTGCACGGACATGACGATGTCCCAGTCGTCCACGGACATCTTGAACAGCAGGTTGTCGCGCAGCACGCCGGCATTGTTGACCAGCACGTCGACCGAACCCAGTTCCGCGGCAATGCGTTCGAACGCGGCGGCGACCTGTGCCTCGTCGGTGACATTGCAGCCCACCGCGATGGCCTTGCCGCCCTGGGCGGCAATGGCGTCCACGGCATCCTTGCAGGCGGCCTCGTCGAGATCGACGATGGCGACGGCGAAACCGTCGGCGGCCAGGCGGGCGGCGGTGCCCGCGCCGATTCCGCGGGCCGCGCCGGTCACGACTGCGACTTTCGGCATGAGTTGACTCTCCCTGTCCTTGAGAAGTGTTGTCAGAGGAAGGCGTTCACGCCGGTGAGGGCGCGTCCGATGAGCAGTTTCTGGATCTGGCTGGTGCCCTCGTAGAGGGTGAGCACGCGGGCGTCGCGCAGGTACTTCGATACCGGGTACTCGTCGATGTAGCCGTATCCGCCGAACACCTGGATGGCATTGTTGGCGGCCTTCACCGCGGCCTCGCTGGCGAACAGCTTGGCGACCGAGGCCTCGGTGCCGAACGGCTTGCCCTTCCCGACCAGGTCGGCGACCCGCCAGGTGAGCAGCCGCGCCGCCTCGACATCGACGGCGATATCGGAGATGAGTTCCTGGACCAGCTGATAGGAGGCGATCGGCTTGCCGAACTGTTCGCGCTCCCGAGCGTATTTCACGGCGGCCTCCAGGCAGCCGCGCGCGACGCCGACACACCCGGCGGCCACGCCCATGCGGCCCTTGTCCAGGGCGGCCATGGCGATCTTGAAGCCCTGGCCGAGCTCTCCGAGCCGGTTGGCGTCGGGCACCCGGACCTGGTCGAGGACGAGTTCGGCGGTGGCCTGGCCGCGCAGGCCGAGCTTGCCGTTGATCTCGGTGCGCGCGAAGCCGGGGGCCTCGGTGGGCACCAGGAAGGCGGTCACGCCCTTGGGGCCGGGGCCGCCGGTGCGGGCGAAGATGATGGCGACCTCGGCCCAGGTGCCGTTGGTGATGAACATCTTGGTGCCGGAGACCAGCCAATCGTCGCCGTCGGCAACGGCTTTGGTGGTGAGGCTGCCCGCGTCGGAGCCGGTGCCGGGTTCGGTGAGGCCGAAGCAGCCCAGCGACTGCCCGGCGCACAGGCGCGGCAGCCACTCCCGCTTCTGTGTCTCGGTGCCGTAGGTCTTGATCGACTTGGCCACCAGCCCGAGCGAGACGGACACGATGCCGCGCACCGAGCTGTCGCCGCGGCCGAGTTCCTCGAGCAGGACGCAGTAGTCCAGGGCCGTGCCGCCGGAGCCGCCGTACTCCTCCGGGATCTCGATGCCGAGGAAGCCCATCTCACCGAGCTTGCCGACGATCGCGGTATCGACCGCCTCGGCCCGATCCCAGGCGGCGGCGTGCGGAACGACCTCTTTGTCCACCCAGGCCCGGGCCAGATCGCGCAGTTCGCGCTGCGAATCGCCGAGTTCGAAGTCCATGGTTGCGATAGCTCCTAACCAAACGTTGTTAGGTTTATGCCTCGACGTTATCCTAACAGTGTTCGGTTAATCAAGGGCCGAGTGATAAATTCGACGTCCACCGGGGGATCGCTGGGGTCTTCCACCGAAGGAGGTGAGCCGGATGGCCAGGCCGAAGGTGCCGCTGCTGAGCCGCGAACGGATTCGCGACGCGGCCCTGACCCTGATCGACCGCGACGGTCTCGCAGAGCTGTCCATGCGCAAGCTCGCCGCCGAACTGGGTGTTCAGGCCGCCTCCCTGTACACCCACTACCCCACCAAGGACGCCGTCCTCGACGACATCGCGGGCGGTCTCATGGCGAGGGTCGATGCGTCGGCCTTCGACCAGGGCTGGCGCGCCGGCCTCACCTCGTGGGCCCACTCCTACCGCGACGCCCTGGTCCGGCACCCCAATTTCGTCGCCTACCTGGCCGCCGGACCCGGCACCCGCGACGAGAACCTGCGCACCGCCGACGCCGTCCACGGCGGCCTGGTCTCCGCGGGCTGGCCCCCGCGTGACGCCACCATGATCGGCGCGGCCACCCGCTACCTGGTCATGGGCGCCACCATGGGCTCGTTCTCCCGTGGTTTCGTCGACGACGTCCAGGTCTATCGCGACCGCTACCCGCATCTGGAGCAGGCGCATCTGCTGCGCGCCAAGGCCGACGAAATCGATTCCGAGAGTTTCGAATTGGCGCTTTCGTCCTTCGCCGACGGTCTGCAGCTGCGCTTCGACGCCATCGAGAAGGAGCGGGCCCGCCGTCGGCGAACCCGCTCCGGAAGCTCGGAAGCCGACTAGGCGAGGTGCGCTCGCGCGTCCTCGTAACCGGCTTCCCCGGGAGCGTCGGCGGGGCCGTAGATCAGGTGCAGCACACCGGTTTTGAACGGCGTGGCCGACAGCAGCCGCAGCGGGATGGGGGTGCCCTCGTCGAAGAGCCGCAGGCCGTCGCCGCGCAGGGCGATCGGGTGCACGAACAGGTGCAGTTCGTCGATGAGCGCGGCCGCCAGCAGCTGGCGCACGATCGAGGTCGAGCCGCTGAGCGAGATATCGCCGCCCGGTTCCGCCTTCAGGGCGGCCGCGGTCGCGACCAGATCACCGTGGGGCTGCTCGGAATTGCGCCAGGTGAAGTCGAGCTCGCGACGGGAGAACACGATCTTGCGCAGATCACCGAGTGCCTTCGCGAAACCCGCGTCCTCGGCTCCGGCGGCCTCGCGCTCGGGCCAGGCACCCGCGAACGAGTCGTAGGTGACGCGGCCGAACAGCAGGGTGTCGGCGGCGGCGACCAGGGCCGAGACGGCCTCGCCCATCTCGTCGTTGTAGTAGGGGAAGTGCCAGTCCTGCGGGTCGGCGACTATGCCGTCGAGGGAGATGAACAGTCCCGCGGTGATCTTGCGCATCGGTGTGTGCTCCTTGCGAATGGGTTGGTGTGGGCCGCGCGGTTACCCATAGGACGGGGCGACCGTCTCGGATTCATCGGTCGCGCACCCGGATTCCCCGGTGACCGCCGCCCCGCCCCGCCCGGTTCGGGCTGTTCGGGCGGGCCGCTGCCACTGCACTGCCCTTCACCCATTACGCTGTGGCACAACCGAATCCACCGCTCGTACGGTTGGGAACGAGCCTTGGGAGTCTGCGGTGAAGCGCCTTCTTTTCCTGATCATGACGATCGTCGTCGCCGCCTCCACCTATGACTACGGCCGGTCGGCCGGCCACTACGGACTGGTCGTGGTGATGGGCATCGTCCTCACGCTGTTCCTGATCGGGAAGACCATGGAATAGCCGTATCTCCCCCGGAGATGTGACGCGCGAACTGCGCTGCGCAAGTGCGGGATCGATTCAGGCGGAAGCTGCCGATGAGCCCGGGGCGGGCGAAGGGTGGTCCGGGCGCCCGTCGGCTGCCGGGCGCAGTTCGACGCAGCATTCACCGGGGGCAGGGGCCAGGACGGCTTCGACGGTGTTCGCACCCAGACCGTCGACGACGCCGGAGAGGTAGGCGTGGTTGAGGGCGCAGACGAGTTCGGGGGCCGAGGCGGCGAGGGGGTGGAAGGGGCAATTGTGGAGGCGGATGCACGACGGGGTCGGCCGGCCGGGTTCGAAGCCCTGGTCGGACAGTAGGGCTTGGAGGAGGGTGAGGGCGCGTTCGGGGCCGAGGCGGCCGGGTTTGCGGAGGTCGCGTTCGGCGGCGCCGAGGGCGGTGCCGAGCTCGGCGGCGACGCGGACGGCGACGTCGCGGGCGGTCTCGTCCGCGCCCTCGGCGAGGATCGCGCCCATCAGGATTTCGGCCAGGACCTCGTAGCGGCGTTCCGGAATGCTCACGCGCACATCGGTTTCGGCGGGTTCGTAGACCTTGGGGGTGCGACCGACGCGGCGGGGGGCGCCGACGGCCTCGTAGCGGGCGCGCAGCAGGCCGGCGTCGACGAGCTTGTCCAGGTGGAAGGCGGCGAGTTTGCGGGAAATGCCGACCTCGGCGGCGGCCTCGTCGCGGGTGACGGGGCGGCGGGCGCGGCGGATGTACCAGTACATGCCGCGCCGCAGGTCGTCATCGAGGACGGCGACGGCACCGATCGCGGAAGCACTGGTCACGCGACCACAATAGCGCCCATCATATTGACCGAAATGCTTCGGGTACTCGTCCGGCGTGTAGTCCTTGACCTGACCGGGTAATTACGCCAAGAATTATTTCCGAAATTAAAGGCTGGTTGGGAGGTTGACGTGACCGCTGATCCGCAGCAGGCCGAGCCTGATCCGTACCAGGCCAAGCACCCGGTGAGCGCGGCGCTGGCCGGGCCGTACGGCCATCCGTTCCATCCGATCCTGGTCACCGTGCCCATCGGGGCCTGGGTGGCAAGCCTGATCTTCGACCTCGGCTCGCAGGTGGTCGGCGATCCGGAGTTCCTGACGCGCGGCGCCCTGTGGCTGATCGCCATCGGCGTGCTCGGCGCGCTCGCGGCGGCCACCGTCGGATTCCTGGATTTTCTGGCCATTCCGACCGGCACCCCCGCCTTCCGCACCGGCCTGGTCCACCTGAGCCTCAACCTCGCGGTGACCGTCGCCTTCGCACTGGATTTCGTCTGGCGGCGAGCCGAGGGCACGCACGGTGCGGTGCCGTGGGGTCCGCTGCTGCTGTCGGTGGCGGCCCTCGCGACCCTGACCGTATCCGGTTATCTCGGCGGCAAGCTCGCCTATCGCTACGGCGTCCGGGTGGCCGACGAGACCACCCAGGCCACGGGTTTCCAGCGCTGAATACCCCGCACCCTCTCTCGACAGGAGTTGATCATGTCCATCGCGGCACTCATCACCTGGCTGCTCACCGCGGCCGGCGGTTTCGTTCTGCTCGGCACCTGGATCGCCAAAGGCGGTGTCCGGCAACCGAGTTCCAGTCACCTGCCCCCGCCCGTCATCTTCGGCCACTTCCTGCTGGCCGTGGCCGGGCTGGTGCTGTGGATCATCTATCTGGTGATCGGCACCAAGGCCGTCGCCTGGGTCGCCTTCGCGCTGCTGATTCCGGTGGCGCTGCTCGGCTTCTTCATGCTGTTGCGCTGGCTGCCGGTCTACCGGGCCCGGGAGGCCGGTGCCCCGGAGTCCCAACCGGCCGAACGCCACTTCCCCGTCATGGTCGTGGGCGGGCACGGGGTCTTCGCCGTCGTCACCGTGGTGCTGGTCCTGCTCACCGCGCTCGGCGTCGGCGCGAGCTGACCCGAGCGACGAGCCGGCCCCGGAAAAAGCGCGGGCCCCGAGCCGGAATCGACTCGGGGCCCGGGGCTTTCGCGGGTTACTTCAGGCGGAGGCTGCCGAAGAGGCCATCCTTCTCGTCATTGGGGCCCGCGGTGAAGTACAGGGCGTCGGCGTCGCCGAGGCTCTCGCCGTTACCGAACATGAGGCCCCAGAGACCCTCGATCTCGGCGGGCTTGCCGTCGGCGTCGCGCAGGTAGTCGACGAACTTGCCGGACTGGTCGTCGAGGGCCAGGATGTGGCCCGCGCCGCCGAAGTTGCCGACCAGCAGCTTGCCCGACAGCGGGCCGAAGCCCTCCGGGGCGATGGTGACGGCCCACGGCGCGTTGAGGCGGCCGTCGGCGTCGAGGGTGCGAACGAGCTTGCCGTTCTTGTCGAATTCAGCGACCTGGCCCTTCTTGGCCTTGTTACCGGCGTTCTTCTCCTGGTCCTTGTCGAGTTTGTCCTCTTCGCCGGCCTTCAGCTTGTTCGGGTCGCCGCCCTCGGACTGGGTGACGGCGTAGGTGACGAAGACGCGGTCGCCGATGGTGGCGACATTGAAGGGGGCCGGGTCGCCGACCTTCAGCTTCTTGCCCTTGGACGCGTCGGCCGGGTCGATGGCGTCACCGGTGGCGAAGGGGTTGGCGAAACCGGTGGTGGGCACCAGCTTCCAGTCCTTGTCGAAGGTGCGGACCTGCGGGTCCTTGCCGAAGTCGGCGGCCAGCAGCTTGGAACCGGACGGGTCCAGGGCGATGCCCTTGAACTTCATACCCGCGGCGGTGCCGTCGTATTCGAGCACGGCCGGGCCGTCGTGGCGCACGATGGCGCCACCCGCGCCCTGCTCGGTCCAGCCGGAGATCTTGCCGGAGTCGGTGGCGAAGATGAATCGCGCGGAGCCGGTGAGCTTCTCGTCCTTGCCGTCGTAGCTGACCGGCTGGTCCTTCACCGCGAAGATGTCGGAGGTGATGAGGGCCGGGTTGAAGACGACGCCGGTGGTCTTGCCTTCGCTGTCGTCGCCGTCGTCGTCCGGGATGGAGTCCGCGCCCGGGATGGTGACCAGCTTCAGCGGGTCCTGGAACATCTTCTGGTACTTGGCATCCGCCGACTTGGTGGTGTCACCGACGAACTGGAAGGAGTAACCGCCCGCGCCGACCCAGAAGTGCCCGCCCGCGCCCTTGGGACGGTTCGCGATGCCCCAGGCGTTGATGAAGTTCGGGAAGGTGAACTGCGCCTTGTCGTCCGCCTTGTTGGAGGCGATATTGACCTGGGCGTAATGGTTTCCGTCGAGCGCCTTCACGTCGTCGCTTGCCGACTTCGTATTGCTGCATGCCGCCGCGACGACCAGCGCTGCGCCCAGTGCCGACACGCGCAGCAGGGTCTTGCGCACCGGCGGCATGCCGCTCGAGCGTCCGTTCATTTCAGGTCCTTCCAGCAAACGCCCAGGTGCGGCGTTAGGTGATGCTAACCATAGCTGGAGGAATCGACGGGGTCGTTAGGGGACCCTCATTTTCATTCGAGAACAAGATTTCCGCTGGTCCAGGGCGCAGTGAGCAGTTTTCGGGCGGTCTCGGAGCCGTCCAGGGCCCGGGTGATCCGCTGCGCGATCCGCCAGCCATCGGAAGTGCGGACCAGGCGGAAGTGATTCGCCCCCGCCCGCCACACGAAGAATCCGCCGTCCCGCCGCCGTACCAGCAGCGACTCGCACACCGCCGCCGCGGTGTCCCCGTCCACGGTGACGGACACCGGGCCCAGGAAGTGCGCCGACCCGGCGGCGATGAGCGATTGGTGCGCCTGCGATTCGACCATGTCGCGGACCTCCCCGCGATCGCGCATGTGCCAGCCCTCGACGTCGTATTCGCCGTCCTCGGTCCACAATTCGGCGACCGCCTCGGCGGCCCCGGCATCGACCAGGGGCCCGTAGGAGGCGATCAGACGGGTGATGGCGAGCTCGTCCTCGACCCGGCGCAGCCGGTCCTCGAGCACGGCGAGACGCTCTTCGATCATGGAAATCCTTCTGCTACAGGAGATTACGGTCGACCAGATCGCGCAACGCGGCGAGCTGATCACAGTAGTGGGCGGCGCCGATGGCCCGGACCGTGCAGGTGAGGTGGGTCGCCCCGGCCGCCCGCAGCGCTGCCAGCCGGCGCAGGGAATCCTCGGCGTTCCCTTGCGGATCCAGCGGCACACCGGGTGAGAGCACCACATCGAAACCGTCGGGCACGGTCACCGTGGCGAGCAGGTCCGCGATCCGGTCCGCGGGCAGGCCGAACGGCACCCAGCCGGTGCCGAGCGACACCGCGCGGCGCAGCGATCGGCGAGTGCGCCCACCCACCCAGATCGGCACGGTGGTGGCGGTGGCGTGCGGCTCCAGCACGAAGCCTTCGACATCGCGGCGACCCCAGGCCCGGCGCAATCGGGTCAGCGCCGCATCGCCCCGCGCGCCCCGGTCCTCCCAGGCCGCGCCGAGCAGGGCGAATTCCTCTGCGAGAGAGCCCACTCCGACCCCGAGCACCACCCGGCCGCCGCTGAGCCGGTCCAGGGTGCCGTAGCTCTTGGCCAGCGCCAGCGGATGGTGGTAGCCGAGCACCAGCACCGAGGTGGCGAGCCGGATCCGGGTGGTGCGCGCCGCCAGGTACGACAGGGTCGCCAGCGGATCCCAATAGGTCGCGCCGCGCACCGCGGCGGCCGCCGCCGGCACACCGACGTGGTCGGAGCAGGTGAGGTGGTCGAAGCCGAGTTCATCGGCGGCCGTGGCGATCCGGGTGAGTTCCTCGGGGCCCGCGACGGCCTCCCAGGGCGAGGCGATGCCGGGCACCTGCACCACGATCGGCGTGGACAGACCGAGCCGGATACTCATCGTGCCACCCGTTCCGGCAGACCCATGAGCCGCCGCATGCCCTTGTCGGCCCGCAGCACCGCGGCGGCCCGGTCCGGGTCATTGCGCTGGGCGGCTCCCGCCTCGTTGCCGGACATGATGTGTACCGGCCCGTGCCCGAGCCGCGAAAGCCCTTCGCGCGCCACGTCATCGGGTTCGGACACCGTCATTCCCGGCACGGTGAAGTCGAGCCCGACCCGTTCCATGGCGGGTGTCCGGGTCACGCCGAGCACCAGTTCGAGCACATCCACCCCGTATTCGCCGAGCTCCAGCCACAGGCTCTCGGCGAAGATCCGCCCGAACGCCTTGACCCCGCCGTACACGGTGTGATGCTGCGAGCCCAGGTACCCCGCGAGCGATCCGACCAGCAGAATCCCGCCCCGCCCACGCGTTTTCATGGCGCGCCCGAAGTGGTGGATCAGCCCGAGCGGCACGGTGAGATTCAGATCGATGACCCGCTGAAAGGCGTCCAGATCCCCGTCCACGAACGGTGCACTGTGCGTATTCGCGCCCGCATTGAGCATCAGCAGTCCGACCTCGACATCGTCCACCGCCGCCGCGATCTCCCCCACCGCGCCGGGCGCGGTCAAATCCAGTGCCAGCGTGCGCACCTGGACGCCCAGCGCCCGGCACTCGGCGGCCGTCGCGGCGAGCGGTTCGGCCCGCCGCGCCACCAGCAGTAGTGCGATCCCGACTCGCGCCAGCTCCAGCGCGAACGACCGCCCAACCCCCTCCGATCCCCCGGTGATGACCGCCCACGGCCCATACCGCTCCGGATCGACCGGGCGCTGCGGATCCTCACCGTTCATCGCGGACTTCCTCACCTGTGAGAATGAACTCGGCATCCTCCAGTTCTACAAACTTCCGACCAGAAAAACTAGAGTGAATTCTAGTTTTCCGACAGAAGATGAGGCCATGCCGCGAATTCCGGAGTCCCGCACCCCCGGCCGGGTATCGACCGCCCGCCAGCTCGAGCGCCAGCGCGCGATCCTCCGCGCCGCCGCTCGCCTGGGTGCCGAGCACGGCTTGGACGGCGTGCAGATGAGCGAGGTCGCCCAGACCGCCGGGGTAGCCCTGGGCACCCTGTACCGCTACTACCCCTCCAAGCACCACCTGTTCGCGGGCGTCCTGGATCGCGCGATCCGCGAAATGCCCAGTCCCGCCCACGTTCCCGCCGACCCGGTCGCCGGCGCGACCGAATTCCTGGGCACCGCCATCGGCGAACTGCTCCGCCATCCCCGTCTCGCCCGCGCAATGCTGGTGTCCATGAACGCGGTCCGAGCCGAAGACCCCGCCCCCGCCAGCCCCCTGGCCCAGGACTACGCCATGCCCGACCGCGTCCTCACCGCCGCCGCAATCCCCCACCCCACCCCCGAGGACCACCGCCTCGCCCGCCTCCTCGAACAATGCGTCTTCGGCATCCTCACCTGGACCACCGCGGGCCGCCTCACCACCGACCAAGCCCTCTCCGACATCCACCGGGCCTGCGAACTTCTCCTCGCCCCCTGGCGATCGGCGCACTAGCCGACATCCCGACACCGGGCCGCCCGATGCGGGCGCTCCAACCCCACTTCCGCGCGTAATCGACAGTGCGGGAGCAGATCTCGCCCGAAAACCACCGACGGCCGGGCGCGCGGGTGCGCGTCCGGCCATCGGATATCGGTCGGTCAGAGCTCGAATTCGGCTCGAACCTGGTCTTCGGTGAGGCCGTAGTCGGCCAGCGAGTACTTGTGGACCGGTTTGCGGTCGCCGGACTTGCTCTCCTCGTCGAGGGCGGTCATGGCGGTGCGGGCCGAATTCGTGTAGTCCAGGCCGAACTTCGAGTAGATCTTCTCGACCGCGGCGAAGGGGTCGGCGCGGAGTTCGTCGAATTCGATGTCGAGGAACTGGTCCGGGTTGTAACGGGCTCGCGCGGTATTGAATTCGCGCAGGCCACGCGACCACAGTTCGAGCTGCGATTCGCCGATCTTCTCGCCGACGAAGGTGGTGGACCAGCCCTGGGTGGCCTGCTCGGACAGGCTGCACGAGGAGCCGACGATGGTGACCGGGTCGCGGTGGGTCTGGATGATCAGCGCGTCCGGGTACACCTTCATGAGCGCGTCGAGGGCGAACAGGTGGCTGGGGTTCTTCAGCACCCAGCGCCGGTTGTCACCCAGGCCGATGAGCTGCAGGTTCGCCTTGTGCCGCGCATAGGCGTCGGTCCAATCCTGCTTGCGCAGCCACTGCGAGTAGCTCGGCAGATAGGCCAGCGACTCGTAGGAGATGGACTTCACCGTCTGGCGCAGCAGCTGCCAGCACTCCTCGACCTCGGCGGCGGTCATGTAGTGCACGCCCATGAATTCCGGGTTCTCGATCCGGTGCTGGGCGAACCCCTTGTCGACCGCCTGGTAGACCGGATTGTCGGCCCAGGTCTCGCGCGGCGGCCGCGGCTGGGGGAAGTCGGCGAGCCACATCTCCAGGGCCTGGTGCTGCGGGTCGGCGGCGAGCAGCCGGTGCAGGGCGGTGGTGCCGGTACGGGGCAGCCCGGTCACGAAAATCGGCCTGGTGACCTGGGTTTCGGTGTAGGTCGGGTTGGCCTGCCAGGAGGCTTCGCTCAACGCGCGGGCGACGAGCGCGCCGCGCAGGAAGTACCGGCTCATCTTGGAGCCGAGCTCGGTGAGCCCGGCATCACGCTGGTAGGACTCCAGCAGGACGCCGAGCGCCTCCAGGTAGTCGTCGGACCCGAAGTCGGTGAGGCCGCAGACTTTCGACGCCGAATGATGCAGATCCTCGACGGTGCCGACGTTGGTACGTCCGGTCATAGTGGTGAAACTCCTTGCTCAGACGTGGTATTCGCCGCAGTTGACGTCGATGGTCTGCCCGGTGATGGCATTGGCCCACGGCGACATGAGGAAGACGATGGTCTGGGCGATCTCGTCGGGCAGCGGCAGCCGCTTCAGGTCGGACTTGGACGCGGTCTGCTGATAGACCTGCTCCTCGGTGATGCCGTACTTCTTGGCGATCTCGCTGAAGTACCACTTCAGCTGGTCGGTCCAGATGTAGCCGGGCAGCACGCTGTTGACGCGAATCCCCTTCTCGCCCAGCTCGGTCGCCAGGGTCTGCGACAAGGCCAGCAGGGCCGCCTTGGCGACCTTGTAGCTGCCGTAGCGGGGTTCGGAGTGCCGCAGCACCATGGAGTTGACCATGACGACCGAGCCCTTGGTTTCGGCCAGCCCGTCGGTGAACGCCTGCGTCATGCGGAGATTGCCGAGCACGGTCAGGTCCACGCTCTCGCGGATCTGCTCGAAGTCGGTGCGCGCCAGCGGCTTCATGGACGGCACCTTGAACGCGTTGTTCACCAGCGCGTCGACCCGGCCGAAGGTCTCGAGGGTCTGCTTCGCCAGGTTCTGGACCGTGGCCTCATCGGTGATATCGGTGGGCACGCAGAGCGTTTCCGCGCCGCCCTCGGCCGCGATCTCCTCGGCGACCTCCTTCAGCCGCGACTCGGTGCGCGCCGCCAGCACGACCTTGGCCCCGGCCGCCGCGGCCTCCAAGGCGATGGAACGACCCAGACCGGGTCCGATGCCGCTGACCACGACCACCTTGTCGGCCAGCAGTCCCGTCTTCAGTCGGGTCATCCCAGCATCCTTTCCGCGAAGGCGCGCTGGCGAGCGGCGATCCGCTCGCGCCATCCGGCCTCGTCGATCTGATTCTGTTCGTAGTGCGGCAGCCGTTCGGCCACTTTGTCCAACGGGACGAGCTCGATGGCCGGCCCGTCCTCGGGCGTGATCGCGCGATCCACGCGCTGCCAGCGGAACTGGAGGATGCCGAGCTTCCGGCCGGTGGTCTCGATCCAGTTGGCGATCCCCGGGTTTCGCGCGGAGACCACCATGCGGATCATTCCGTCCGGATCCACCTGCGCCTGTTGATGATTCAGCGACGTCTGGTGGTTGGCGTAGTCCAGCGAGACGTACCAGCGGCTGCCCAGCTGGAAACCCTGATACGGCGCATCGGATTTCGGCACGGTGATGATGAGTGCCTGATCGTCCTCCAGCTCGAAATGCCCGACGGAGGAGTACTGCGTGCTCAATCCGCCCGGCGTGAGCCGAGGTTCGGTGAGCGTGTTGACCGGCAGGTTCAGGTAGAACCACTTCGGGAAGTTGAACCAGGTGTGCACACGGGTCAGCAGCATGCGCCCGGCCGCCCGGTACCGCTTGCGCAGCTGTTCCACTCCGGCCTCGACCGGCGCGGTCCCGATGGTGTCCACCCGCTCGATGCGGATGCTGCCCTTGCGCTCGGCATTCCAGTCGCCGTAGACCTCGCGCACGGCCAGCATGGACGCGCCCTCGCCGAGCACGAAGTAGTTCGGCTCCGGATTCTCCTTGGGCGGGCCGAAGCGCAGCTGATAGCTGCCGTCCTCGTCGATCTGCAGCCGCCGATCGTCGAACGCGTCGTCACCGTTGGGGACGTCGGAGGCGGTGTAATCACCCTTGAGCACCTGGAAACTCAGGTCGACGGTGCTGCCGCGCATGCCGGTGAGCAGGTATTCCGCATTCGGCTCGATATTGGCGCTGTAGTACAGCGTGTCCGGGTTGTCCAGGCCCATCTTGGTGTAGGGCCCGGTGGCGGACACGAAGTACGGGTGCGAGGTACCGTGCGCCCGCGACAGCTGCAGCACCGCGGCAATGCTGCCCTGCAGGTAGTCGTAGCCCTCCGCCAGATCGTGCGGGTCACGGATGAAATCCGCGGCGGCGATGAGCTTCTCGGCCTCGGCGACGGCCGCGAGGAACGGCTCGGTCAGGGGCAGCTCGGCCTTTTCCATGTCTGTCATCAGCTATCAGCCATTCTTTTCAACATTTCTGCCTAGGATCTCTCGAATTCGATGGGCGATCTCGGCCGGCGTCCCGGCCGAGGGGGTGATGGTCAGGTCGGCGAACTCCGGCCGCTCGTACGGCGAACTGATGCCGGTGAATTCGCGCAGCTCCCCGGCGCGGGCCCGCTTGTACAGGCCCTTCGAGTCGCGCAGCTCGCACTCCTCGAGCGGGGTGTCGACGAAGATCTCCCGGAACGACAGGTTCCTCGAGTCGTGCAGCTTGCGCGCCTCGCGCCGTTCGGCGCGGAACGGGCTGATGAGCGACACGATGGCGACCACGCCGGCATCCGCGAACAGCGCCGCCACCTCGGCGACGCGGCGAATGTTCTCCCGCCGGTCCTCGTCGGTGAAGCCCAGGTTCTTGTTCAGCCCGTGCCGCAGGTTGTCGCCGTCGAGCAGGTAGGCGGGCTGCCCGGATTCGATGAGCTGCCGCTCCAATTCCACTGCGATGGTGGACTTCCCGGAGCCCGACAGCCCGGTCAGCCACACGGTCGCGCCGGTGCTGAGCCGCTGCCCGCGCTCCACGGCGGAGCTGTGCCACACCACATTCGAGGCCTTCTGCCCGACCCGCGGCGCGCCCGTGGAGCGTCCGGTGATCATGCCCGCGGCCACCGTCTGATTGGTGGTCTCGTCGATGAGGATGAAGCTGCCGGTGGCGCGATTCTCCCGGTACGGGTCGAACAGCAGCGACTGCCGGCTCTTGATCGTCACGCGCCCGATATCGTTGAGCCCCAGCCGATCCGCGTCCGTCTGCCGGTGCAGGGTGTTCACGTCCAGCCGGTAGTCCAGCTCGCTCACCTCGACCTTGGAGGTCTGGGTGGCGGTGCGGATGGAGTAGGAGTCCCCGGCCCGGAGTTCGGTGTCGTCGGAGAACCAGCACACCATGGCGTCGAGCTCACGATCGGTATGCGGCTGGTTGCCGGGCCGGGCGAGCATATCGCCACGGCCGATATCGATTTCGTCGTCCAGGGTCAGCGACACCGCCATGCCCGTGAAGGCTTCGTCGACCTTCCCGCCGCCCGGCCCCCAGATCTGGTTGACCCGGCTGGTCCGCCCCGACGGCAGCACCACGACCTCGTCGCCCGGCTTGAAGATGCCGCCCGCGACGGTACCCGCGTAGCTGCGCTGGCTCTCCCCGTGCGGCCGGATGACGTACTGCACCGGCAGCCGGTTGTCGATGAGGTTGCGGTCGGAGGCCACGTGCACCTCTTCCAGGTGCCGCAGCAGCGGCGGGCCCGGGTACCAGTCGGCCGTGCGCGCGGATGGATCCACCACATTGTCGCCGTGCAGCGCCGACATCGGGATGAAGCTCAGATCGCCGACATCCAGCTTGGTGGCGAAATCCGCGAATTCCGACCGGATCTCCTCGAACCGCTGCTCGGACCAGTCGACCAGGTCCATCTTGTTCACACACAGCACCAGGTGCCCGACCCCCAGCAGCGAGGACAGGAAGGCATGGCGGCGGGTCTGCTCGGAGACGCCCTTGCGCGCGTCGACGAGGATGAGCGCCAGGTCGGCCGTGGACGCGCCGGTCACCATGTTCCGGGTGTACTGCACGTGCCCCGGGGTATCGGCGATGATGAATTTCCTTCGCGGCGTGGCGAAGTAGCGGTAGGCGACATCGATGGTGATGCCCTGCTCGCGCTCGGCGCGCAGGCCGTCCGTCACCAGCGACAGGTCGGGCCCGTCGCCGCCGCGTGAAAGGCTCGCGCGCTCGATGGCATCCAGCTGATCGCTGAACAGGCTCTTGGAGTCGAACAGCAACCGCCCGATGAGGGTCGATTTACCGTCGTCCACGCTGCCCGCGGTGGCCAGTCGTAACAGGTTGCGACGCATCAGAAGTAACCCTCTCGCTTGCGATCTTCCATGCCGGACTCCGAGATGCGGTCGTCGGCGCGGGTGGCACCGCGCTCGGTCAGCCGGGTGGCGGCGGTTTCGGCGATCACCTCGGCGGGGTCGGCCGCGGTGGATTCCACGCAACCGGTGCAGTCGGCATCGCCGAGGGTCCGGAAGCGCACGGTGGCCTCGAAGCGCTTCTCCTCCGGGCCGAACTCCAGGAATCGGTTGTCCGCCAGCAGCATTCCGTCGCGCGCCACCACGGTGCGCCGGTGCGCGTAGTACAGCGAGGGCAGCTCCACCTCGGCCTGGTCGATGTACTCCCAGATGTCGAGCTCGGTCCAGTTCGACAGCGGGAACACCCGGATGTGCTCACCCTTGCGGTGCCGACCGTTGTAGAGGTTCCACACCTCGGGGCGCTGGGCCCGCGGTTCCCACGCGCCGTACTCGTCGCGGAAGCTGAACACCCGCTCCTTGGCGCGCGCCTTCTCCTCGTCGCGGCGCGCCCCGCCGAATACCGCGTCGAAGCGGTGCTCGCGAATGGTGCGCAGCAGGGTGGTGGTCTGCAGCCGGTTTCGGGTCTCACCGGGCCGTTCGGTGACCCGGCCCGCGTCGATATCGTCCTGCACGCTGCCGACCAGCAGTTGGGCGCCCAGCCGTGCCACGGTGCGATCCCGGAAATCGATGACCTCGTCGAAATTGCGCCCGGTATCGATGTGCAGCAACGGGAACGGCAGTGGCGCGGGCCAGAACGCCCGCCGCGCCAGCTCCAGCATGACCGCCGAGTCCTTACCACCGGAGAACAGCAGCACCGGCCGCTCGAAGGTGGCCGCCACCTCCCGGATGATGTGCACCGATTCCGCCTCCAAGGCGTTCAGGTGCGACAGCTCATATCCCGTGCGCATCTCTCGTCCCATTCACCGCGTCATCCGATCCGTCCGGTCCTTCAACCTTGCGGTGCCCAACCTTGCGGTGTCGAATATTCGACGCTATTGTTCGATAATGTGACACCGACGATAGGTCGGTACCTGGGCGACGGTCAATACCCGCGCCCGAATTGCCGCGCATCGGAGTACCTCGGGCACACCGGATCGGGGCCATTCCGGTGCGGATGACCGATACCCCCGGCCGATACGATCGGGCGCGAACCTCCCGCAACGCCGGGACCGACACCAGCAGGGATCGAGTTGCCTGAATCCACCACCGCCCCTGTGGCTTCCGAACCGGAAACGGCGGCCGGAGCAGGTTCCGCGCCCGCCTCACCGCCGACCCACCGGGTCGTGCAGGCGATCGAGCTGCTGTCTCGGCATTCCGGCGAGCGCCTCTCGCTGGCCCGCATCGTGCGCGCCACCGGCATGTCCCGGGCCACCGCACACGCCGTGCTCACCCAGCTCACCGCCGACGGCTGGACCGTGCGCGACACCGAGGGGAACTACAGCCTCGGCCTCGGACTGCTCGCCGTGGCGCGGCGAGCCGACACCGCTTTTCCGCTGCGCCGCCTGGCCGTGGAGCCCATGCACGCACTGGCCGACGCGCACGGCGTCCCCATCTTCCTGGCCGAGCGGGAAGAGGACGCCATCGTCATCACCGAGGTGCTCGGCACCCCGTCGGTCCCGTGGATCCGCCCCGCCCGCCGCATGCCGTTCGCCCCGCCGGTCTGCCGCGAATTCATCGCCTGGGCACCGAAATCCGAGCGGGAGACCTGGCTCCGGGCCGCCGACCCGCGCCACCGCCCCCGCCTCACCGCCGTCCTCGACGTCATCGCCGCCCGCGGCTACTCCGTCGAACGCCTCGCCGACGAGTCCGCCCCCATGCTGGAAGCCCTGGGGGCACTTCGCCATTCCCCGGTCACCGATCCGCTACGGCATCGTCTCAGCGCCATGATCGCCGACCTCATCACCATCGACTATCTCCCCGACGAACTCGGCGACCACAATGCGGTCGTCTCGGTGGCCGCCCCGATCTTCGCCTCCGACGGCTCGGTCGTCGCGTCGATCGTCTCCTGCCCCGACACCAATCTCCCCGCCGCCCGCCTGCGCGAGCTGGCCAACGCCACCATCGCCGCGGCCGATACCGTCACCACCTCCCTGCGCGGCTGAGACATTATCGGCTTCCGGGACGGCCACCGATCACTGCGACAACCACTGATCGACGCCGTGCAATCGTCGAATCCCACCCGAAACGCGGCCCGCACCCGGAGGTACGGGCCGCCGAATCATGCTGCGGCAGTCAGCGATTGGCCAGCTCGGAGAGCTGGTAGGCCAGTTTGCGGCGGAAAGCCGGGATGCGGGCGGCGGTGCTGATGACGAGGTTGCGGACCAGCCGCGCGGGCAGCGGACGCAGGGTGGCCATGCGGGTGACGCGGTCGGTGAAGCTGACCACGCCCAGCGCCACCGGGCGACGGGTCTGCTCGTACTCGTCGAGGGTGGACTCGGGGGCGCCCGCGACCACGGCGGCGAGCAGGCGGCCGAGCATGGCGGCGTCCTGGATACCGGTGTTCATACCCTGGCCACCCGCCGGGCTGTGCACGTGCGCGGCGTCCCCGGCGAGCAGGATGCGCCCGGCGCGGTAGTGGTCGGCGACCCGGTGGTGCACGCGAAAGCGCGAGCTCCAGATGATCTCCTCGACCTTCGCGTGCGCGCCCGGCCGGCGGGCGTCGACCAGCGCCTGCATGTAGGCCAGATCCTGGTGTTCGGGGGCATCGGCCACGGTGGCGACGATGCGGAAACGGTTGGGCTGCGGGTCGGGCAGCGGCGCGACCACCGTGACGCCCTCGGGCGACAGGTGCAGGGAGACCTCGTCGCGCGGGTCCGGCCAGGTCATGCGGACATCGGCGAGGACGAAGGACTCGGGGTAGGTGGCGCCGGTGAAGCCGATCCCGGCGGCCTCGCGGACCGGGCTGTGCATGCCGTCCGCACCGATGACCCAGTCCGCGCGAACGGAATTCGCGGCGCCGTCGGCGTCGGTGAAGGAGACGGTGACACCGTCGGCATCCTGGACGACACCGGTGACCTCGGTGTGCCGGTGCACCTGCCCGCCCGCCTTCTCGAGGCGCGCCAACAGGATTGCCTCGGTGGATTCCTGACCGATCATCACGGTGTAGGGGTAGGCGGTGGGCAGCCCGTCGAACGAGATGCGGGCCAGCGCGTGGTCGCCGTCGCGCATCACGAAGCGCGGCACCACGATTCCGCGTTCGAGCAGGGTCGCGGTGACGCCGAACTGCTCGAGCACCTCCAGGGTGCGAGCGTGCACGACGACCGCCCGGGAGGTGTTGGCGCCCTCGGCCAGCTTGTCGAGCAGCACCACGTTCACACCCGCGTCGGCAAGCGCGATACCCGCGGTCAGGCCGGCCGGACCGGCACCCACGATGACGACCGAGGCGGTGGCGGGGACGGTGTTCATGACGACTCCCGAGGCTCTGCCAACATTTGTTGGCCAACGTCTGTTGATTTAGACGGTACGACCCGGTCAAAGCTATGTCAACACTTGTTGGCCAACAAATGTTGGCAAACCTTCAGCGGTCGGTGGCGGCGGCCAGCGACTGGAAGACGGCAGCGGTCCGGGTGTGCGGCGTCGCGCAGTAGACGATGACCCGCTGATCGGTGTCGGAGATGTGCAGCACCTGGCAGTGGAAGTCCAGCGGCCCCAGCTCCGGATGGCGGATGCGCTTGCGGTGGATCCGGCGCACCTCCACATCATGAGCGGCCCACATGTCCGCGAACCGCTTCGAGGTGCCCAGCAATTCGGTGACCAGCGCGGCCAGCGCCGGATGCCCCGGATACCGGGCATAGGCCGCGCGCAGATCCGCGATGAGAGCGCGGGCGAAGTCGCGGGTGTCGGCGTCGGCCCACTGCGGGTGGTCGGCGGCCTCCCGGAACATCCAGCGGATGATATTGCGCTCGTGGCCGGGCACGGTGTCGAGATCGCCGACGAAGGGCGTGGCCGCCCGGTTCCAGGCGAGCACCTCATAGGTCGCGTCCACCACGTAGGCCGGGGCCGCCAGATTGTCGAGGATGGACCGAACCGCCTGCGGCACAGTCTTGTTCGGCCCGGCCGTCACCGGCGGCGACTCCCCCGCCATCCGGAACAGATATTCGCGCTCGTCCACGGTGAGCATCAGCGCGCGGGCCAGCGCCGCCAGCACCTGCCGCGACGGTTTCGCGCCGCGGGCCTGCTCGATGCGGATGTAGTAGTCCACCGAGATCCCGGCCAGCTGCGCCACCTCCTGGCGGCGCAACCCCGGCGCGCGACGGTTGATTCCGTTCGGCAGCCCGACCTCACCGGGCGTCAGCCGATTGCGCCGGACCCGTAGGAAGGCCGCGAGTTCGCTCCTGTCAGCCATGGGTCCAGTGTGGGCCGGTGTCCCGATTTTGGGTGGCACAACTTGGGCCTCCCGCCGCAGCCCGCCCGGCGTGATGCTTCTCCCATGACCATCACCGCATTCATCACCGGAGCCAACAAGGGCATCGGCTACGAGACCGCCCGGCAGTTGGCCGCGCGCGGCATGACCGTCCTGCTCGGCGCGCGGGACTCCGAACTCGGGCAGGCCGCCGCCGCCAAACTGCGGGCCGAAGGCGCGGACGCCCACTTCATCCTGATCGACGTCGCCGACGAACAGTCCATCGCCGCGGCCGCCGCCCGGATCGAAGCCGACTTCGGCCGCCTCGACATCCTCGTCAACAATGCCGCCATCAGCGGCGGCCTCGACGGTGACGGCAAGCCGTCGTCGGGCACCCTCGCCACCCTGCGTCAGGTGTACGAGACGAATGTCTTCGGACTGGTCGCCGTCACCAATGCCCTGCTGCCGCTGCTGCGGCGCGCCGAGGCGGCCCGGATCGTCAACGTGTCCAGCGAGGTCGGTTCGCTGGCCGGGCGCACCGATCCGAACAGCCCGATGTCCCAAATGGTTTCGGCCATCCCGTACACCTCGTCGAAGACCACCGTGAACATGGTGACGGTCCTCTACGCGCTCGAACTGAAGGACACCCCCATCAAGGTGAACGCCGCCAACCCCGGCTACACCGCGACGGATCTCAACGCCAACAGCGGATTCCGCACCGTCGAGCAGGGCGCCGAGCCCAGCGTCCACCTCGCGACGCTGCCCGCCGACGGCCCGACGGGGACGTTCTGGGGTTACATCTGGGGTCACGGACAGGAGGAGTACGGCCGCATCGAATGGTGAGGACTACCAGTTGCCGTTCGGCTGCGAGTCACCGCGGTGCCACATGTCGGGGCCGTCGCGCCGGCACCGCTGCTGCCACCATTCGTGCTGCTGGATGCAGTGGTGGACGAACCACCAGTCACCCTCGTCGCGCGGTCCGTTCTGATCACCGAATCCGCCTTGGCCGCCGCCGGATCCGTCCTGATCGCCGTTCCCGTCCTGATCCTGGTCGCCATCGTGGTGGCGGGCCGCGGTGACGCCCGCCGCGGGCACAGCGTGGGCGCTCACCAGGGGTGCGGCCTGAGCGGTGGCCAGGCCGGTTGCCAGGGGAGCCGCCGTGAGCAGCACGACCATCATCAGTGCCGGTCGGAGTTTTCCGCGCATATCGATCACTCTTCGTATCGTTGTGTGCACCAATACGATCCATGATCAATCCCCCGGCCCTTCGATGCGTGGACCGCGACGCCGATTAAACGCCATTCCGGCACGACGCGAGGGGGATCGCGGTTCACCTTCAGCGGATCTTCAGGTTTCGTCTGTGATAGACCGTCTATCCGACTGAACTTCGATCGAGGACGAGATCATGTGGGAGTACGAACACAGCGCCGAGACCACCGTGCCCCGGGAGGCGCTGTGGCGCAGCTGGTCCGACCCGAACCGCTGGCCCGAATGGAATCCCGGCATCGAAACCTTCGAGCTGGACGGGCCTTTCGCGCCCGGCACCACCTTCCGCATGACCTCGCCGGACGGTGACATCGTGGAGCTGCGCTTCGTGGAGATCGTCGACGGCGAACTCTGGAGCGACGTCTTCCTCGGCGAGGGCTTCGAGGTGCTGACCCAACACCGCCTCGACGCCCTGCCCTCCGGCGCCACCCGCGTCGTCTACCGCACCGAGATCACCGGCCCCGCCGCCGCCACCCTCGGCCCCGAGATCGGCCCCCAGATCACCGCCGATTTCCCCGAGGTCGTCGCGGGCCTCATCGAGCACGCCGACCGGGACTAGGCCGTGTCTCAATAGTGGTTTGGGGTGTGGAGCGCCGTTTCGTGGCGAGTCTGAGCGCTTGAGTTGGAAAGTGTTGGCCGCGTTGGCAATAAGGTGAGGCCTGCGGTAGTTGGTTGTTTCGACCAAGAAGCAACTGAATACCGGAGACCTCGTGCCCAGCGTAGCGGTGACCAGGCGAGCGGATCTGACCGATGCCCAGTGGGCGCGGTTGGAGCCGTTGCTGCCTCGTGGTAGGAAGGCGGGCCGCCCGCCGAAATGGACGAAACGTCAGCTCATTGACGGGATCCGGTGGCGGACCCGGTGTGGGACGCCGTGGCGTGACGTGCCCGAATGCTACGGGCATTGGAAGACCGTCTACGGATTGTTCCGCCGCTGGCAACGTGGCGGGGTGTGGGCGGTGATATTGAAGATGCTGCAGGTGTTCGCCGATGCGGCCGGTGCGATCGTGTGGGAGGTCGGTGTGGATTCCACCATCGCCCGCGCGCATCAGCATGCCGCCGGTGCCCGTCGTGACGGTCACACGCAGGTCGAGCCGCCCGGTGGTGTCGAGGACGAGCCCGCCGACCATGCGTTGGGTCGTTCCCGTGGCGGGTGGACCACCAAGACCCATCTGGCGTGCGAGCAGGGCCGCAAGGCTCTGTCGATCTTGGTCACCGCTGGTCAGCGGGGTGACAGTCCGCAGTTCACCGCGGTACTCGATGGTGTCGCGGTGCCCCGGCTGGGTCGCGGCCGTGCACGGACTCGTCCGGACATCGTGCGCGCCGACAAGGCCTACAGCTCCGCCGCTAATCGGGGGTACCTGCGCAAACGCCAGATCAAGGCGACGATCCCGGTCAAGGTCGACCAGGGGGCGAACCGGAAGAAGAAGGGTTCGGCCGGTGGTCGCCCACCCGCGTTCGACGTCGAGGACTACAAAGCACGACATGCCGTGGAGTGCGGGATCAACCTGCTCAAGCAAAACCGTGCTGTAGCAACACGATTCGACAAACTCGCCGTCCGCTACCTGGCCACCGTCCGCATCGCCGCGATCAATCAATGGCTACCGAACGAGTGACCAGCCGACGATATCCACCGGTCACCACTTCTGAGACACGGCCTAGACCAGCCCGCCGCGCCTCTCGTGCAGCAACAGCAACGAGTACGCCGCCACACTCTGGGCATCCACGATCGCGCCCGCCAGGATCATCGCCTCCACCTCGTCCCTGGTGAACCAGGCGGACTCCATGTCCATCTCGGAGGGCTCCCGCTCGTGCGGCCCCGCCGTCAGCTCGGTGGCCAGCACCACGGTCCCGTAGTGCGTGCTGGTGACCGGGGCGGGCGCCACCTTCCCCAGCGCCGTCAGCCGGCCTGCCCGCAACCCCGTCTCCTCCCGCAACTCCTGCCGAGCCACCGCGATCGGATCGCTCTCCCCCGCCACCGCCCCGCCCGGGAACTCCCAGCACCTGCGCCCCAGCGGATACCGATACTGCTCGACCAGGTGGAATCGCTCGCCGTCCCAGGGAATCACGATCGCGAAGTCCGCTTTCCGAATGTAGGCGTACACCGACTCCTCCCCGTCGGCCTGCCGAACCACGTCCTCCCGCAGCGTGATCCACCGATTCGCGTACACCTCACGACTCCGCAGCGTGTCCATCCCCCGATCCTCCCCCACCGCGGGGAGGGTCAGGACTGGCGGGCCGGAGCCAGAGCGTCCCGGGCGTCCATGAGGGCGAAGCCGAGGAGGTTCTCGCCGCGCCACCGCGCCGGGTCGGAGGCGGAGGGGTTGTCGGCGCCGAGGCCGATGCCCCAGATGGTGTCGCGGGGAGCGGCTTCGACGAGCACCTTGTCGGTGGTGGCGAGCAGGAAGTCGCGGAGCTGGTCGTGCTGGCCGAATTTGGCGATGCTGGCGCGGAGCACGATGTCGAAGCGATGGGCTTCCCAGGTGTCCTGGTCGAAGCCGGAGATGGCGCGGCCCATGCGCTTGGCGTCGGCGGGAGTGTCGCTGGACAGGATGCGGGTGCGCATGTCCTCATCGCCGAACAGGCGGGCCTTCTCGGCCATCATGAAATGCTCTGCGCTACCGTAGTTCTGGCCGTCGACGCTGAATTCGACCGGCCACCACTGGCTGAGCACCCACTTGCCGACCTCGTGGCCGGGGGTGCGGGTGTGCCCCCAGAAGAAGAGGAACTCCGGTCTCGCCCCGTCGGCCATGTCCGCTGTCAGCTGCGCCCTGTCCACGCCGCGACCCTAGCCGACCGAGGTGACACAGTCGTGGCGATATCGCGCCACATCGGCGCCACACCGGCGACGCGCCGCAATCAGCTGGCGAGTGCGCGCAGGCGGGTCATGATCTCGGCGGGCGGATGGTCGTGCACGCGATAGCGCGGCGGGTCGTACTCGGCGGCGAGTTCCAGTGCTACCAGCCCGGACACGTCCTCCCAGGCGACGCGGAAGACATCGCCACCACCCGTGACGAAGCAGATGAAATCGGCGGCGGGCAGCAGATTCGTGACCCCGTCGGTCCAGGAGGTCATGGTGTACTCGCTGCCGTCGGGCGCCCGCACGTGCAGCAGTTCCATGATCGCGCCCTCGCGCTCCGCCTCGGCGCGCAACCGCTCGGTCTGCGCGTGGTACGCCCCCACCGCGAGCTGCGCCTGTGCGCGGCGGATGAGCCCATGGGCCGGATGGTCCGCGGCTACCTCGAAGGGGATCACGTCGCCGTTGTCGTCGACGGTGTACGGGACCGCCGACAGCGGGCGCAACGCCCCCTCGAGCCGCTCCTCCGCCAGCGCCAGCAGTTGCGGCAGGGCTGCGGGCGTCGCGCCCAGCACCACCAGCATGCCCAGATGCCCGGATAGGAAAACCAGTGGGCGCGTGGCGGTTCGGGCCCGCACGCCCTCGAGCCACCCGGCCACCAGCGGTAGCGAACCGACATAGCTCTCGCCATCATCGTCGACGAAGTCCAGCACCCGCATCCCCTGCGGCGGTTCGAACGCCTCCAGCGTGTTCATGGCCAGCTCGGTGAGATTGGCGTGCGCGACGGCGTAGACCTGCTCGGCGTCCACACCCCAGTTCGAAAGTTCCTGTTTTGTCACGAATTGCACGGTGCTGGGCAGATCGATGACCACCATCTCGGTCAGGAATGGCAGCGCCGGACGCGAGAGCACCAGGTCCCGCCCCTCCAGCTCGCCGACCCGTATCGCCCCGGACCCGTACCCGGCCCGCCGCAGCACCGGCCGCAGTTTGGGCGGCACCCGCTCCCAGCCCTCCGGCGCCTCCGGCGGCAGAATGAGGCTGTCGACGGCCTGGAACAGCCCGGCGGCGATCTTCCCGTCGAACCGGCGGTACAGCGTGCCCAGGTTCATCTTGGCCACGTACCCGTTCTTCAAGCGGTACCCGATCTCGAACGCCTCGGTGTCGAAGTGAGCGGTCTCCACCGCCTCGTAGCCGAGCACCTGTTCCAAGACCTTCCTGCCGAACCGATTTCGTGGCGAACCGAACACCCCGCCCAGGAAACTCATGGCCCGGACTCTACGCGCGGGGGCCGACAAAAGCTCCCCGCAAACCCACAGGGAACCTGTGTGCCACAACCGAAAACGCGCTGTTCACGGCGTGTCCGGGCAGTGCTCACTAGGACGCCCGTCCAAGGACGAGCACAATGCGCGTGACTATGGTTAGCTGTAGCGCCATGAGCACGCCCGTCTCCACCCACCCCGACGAATTTCTGCCCCGCGATACCGCGGATGTGGTTCGGACCGTTCGGGATTCACGTCGTTCGACGAAACCGCTGATCATCCGGGGTGGGGAACGGCCGGAGGACGAGCTCGCGCTGCCCGATCAGGGCAGCGTGCTGAGCCTGCGGAAGATGAACCGGGTCCAGGTGGTGGACGCCGATGCCGGGACGGTGCGGGTGCAGGCGGGGGCGCGGCTCTACGACATCGACCGGACGCTGGGCGCGCACGGGCTCGGACTGCCCGTGGTCGGCGACCACCGGGACATCACGGCGGGCGGATTCGCGGCGGTGGGCGGGCTGTCGGCGGCGTCGCATCGCTTCGGCATGTTCAGCGACAATGTGGCCGAGCTCGAATACGTCGATCAGGACGGGCGATTCGGCACCTGCGGGCGCACCCATCACGCGGAGCGGTTCCGCCGGATCCTCGGTGGCGGCGGGCGCACCGGGATCATCACCGCGCTGACGCTCGAGGTCACCGGTGTGGACAAGGACCGCACCTGGCTCACCACCGACGCGCACCGGTTCCTGGACTTCGACACCTGGGTGGAGCACTCCTACCGCGAGATCCAGTCACCGGGTGACGCCATGCTGCAGGTGGGCCGCTGGGTGGACACCGCGCCCCTGAAAGTTGCCCGACCGGTCGGTACCGGCACCGTGCAGCTGGGCACCGTGCGCTTCGGCCAGTGGTCGAGCCTGCACCCCACCACCCCCAACCTCTCGCTGCGCGCCCGCCGCGAGGTCGGCGCGCGCGCCCGAAAGTCGCTGGGCGCCATCGCCGCATCCGCGGGCGGCCGCGCCGGTATGCCCGTCCGCAATGCCGCCGCCGGTGCGCTCATGTTCGCTCCGAAGGTGCTGACCCTGCGCGACGCCGAGTACCTGGCCGACACCGTCATCAGCTCTTCCGAACGCGGACCGGCATACCGCGTCTCGGTTTTCGCGCCCCTGTCCTCCTACGCCCGGGTCTTCCACGGCCTGCACGACCTGTTCGCCGGGCACCGTGAACGAACCGGCTGCTTCACCGTCATCTCCGCCATGACCTATGGCGTAAAGTCCCGCTACCTGCGCGAACTCGACAACGAGGACCATGGCTTCATCACCTTCACCTGCCGCTTGCGGCCGGCGGCGCTGCCCTCGGAACTGTTGCGGGACATCGTGTCCGCCATCGACGAGATCTGTCTCGCCGAACGCGCCCGACGTTATGACCCGACCGAATAGAATGTGTTCCGCCGCACTGCCAGCTATCGGTTAGCAGCCGGGTGGGACGGCGGTATCGGCACTGTCGGCGGGGTGCCGGTGCATGGTTCATGCTCAATCCTCAGATGAAGGTTGCCTGTCCCATGATCGAATTCCGTGCTGCCCGCCGTCGCCGCACCGCCGGACCCCTTGCCGGGGAACGCCCCATCGAGGGCAAACGTATCGTCGTCACCGACGCCTGCTCCGAGATCGGCCGGGAAACCGTGCGACTACTGGGTTTTCACGGTGCCGAGGTAATCCTGGTGGCGCGCAACGGCTCCCAGCTGGTCGAGGAGTGCGCCGGCATCATCCGGGCCGGGGGCCGCGCCCACTGGTTCCGCTGCGACATCTCCGCCCTCGGCGATGTGGATCAGCTGGTCGAGTGGCTGCTCACCGAGTTCGACACCGTCGACGTCCTGGTCAACAACACCGGCCGCCCCGCCCGCCGCCCGGTGCTGCAATCCCTGGACCGCTTCCACGACTACCAGCGCATGATGGCCGCCTACTACTTCGGACCCCTGCGCCTGACCCTCGGCCTGCTGCCCGCCATGCTGGCCGGCGGCTCCGGCCACGTGGTGAATGTCGGCCCCTGGAGCGCCGACTCCGGCGCCGTCCCCAATTTCGCCTCCTACGCCAGCGCCCAGGCCGCCTGGACCACCTTCGGCCAATGCGCCGATGCCGAGCTCTCCCCGCGCGGCATCCACGTCACCACGGTCCAGTACCCCGCCTTCGAACTCGACTGCGGCTCTCCCGCCGACCTCCCCGAGAAGCCATCCCTGGACCCCGCCGCGGCCGCCCGCTGGATCGAAACCGCCATCCGGACCCGACCGCCGCAAATCCAGCCCCGCGTCCCCCGAGCCCTCCTGGGTCTCGCCTCCATGTCGGGGGTAGTGGCGCATCCGGCCGAGATCCGGCGCTAACGCAGTGAGGTCCTGGGCATAGACCCAGGGCATCGCGAAAAAGGTTGTGGCTGTTGTTATTTCTTGCCGGATCCGCCGGTGTTGGTCGCGGCCGCGGACTGGGCCCGGCTGGCGAACCCTGATGTCGCCGTGGCACTGCCCGGGTTGCGGGCACCGGCGCTCTGGATCGCGGAGGCCCTGCTGGCGGTCAAGGCCGACACCGACGACTCGACCGGCCGCGCCCGACGCCTGGTCAAGTACGCGAAGGTGTCCGCCGAGGCCCTGGGCCGTTGGCAGGCCGAGACCGATCCCGCCGCGCGGCGGCGTTCACGCTGACCTGCATGTCGAGGCGGCGGGAGTCGGATGAGGTTGTGGCGGGCCAAGGCGATGTCGAGCTCGCGCACGGCCGCCGAGTTCAGGGCGAGCGCCGCGACTTGGCTGCGGGCGGCATTCAACTGCCGAGGGCGCGCTTTTGTGGGTGGATCGTCTCGCCGCGGGCGAGCATGTCAACGAACTGGGTGATACGGCGCGCTCGGGTCTCGGCGCGTTTGGCGTTCGCGATCCGATAGAGAACGGCGTAGCGGTTTTGGGAGGTGAGGATGTCGAACATCGCTTGTGCCTCGGGTTTCGCGGCCATTGCGGCGGCCAGGTCGGCCGGTACCTCGATGCCGGCTTGTCCCGCGTAGGCCGTGTCCCAGCGGCCGTCGGCCTTGGCGCGTTCGACCTCGGTCATTCCGGCCGGATGCATCCGGCCCTCGCTGATCAGACGGGTGACGATGGATACGTTCCGCGCTGACCATGGACTTTGCCTTCCGCGAGGGGTGAAGCGTCGGCAGAAGGTGACCTCATCCCGCCGCCGTAGCCGACCATCGATCCAGCCGTGGCACAGGGCTTCGTCGAGCGCCTGGTCATAGGTCAGGCTGGTGGGCCGGGTCGTGTTCTGCTTGGCGAGAACCAGCCAGACCCCTGCCGAGCTGTCGTGGTGCCTGCTGAGCCACTCCCGCCAGGCTCGGGTATCGGTAACGGTCAGTTCCAGTAGTTCGTCGCTCATCGTCATCTGCCCTGATGATCATCGATTGGGGTCGTTCGGGATCTCGCCGCATAGAACGGGGCTGCCGGAAGTGGCGGTGGATCGGTCAGCGATGTGGCTGACCGATCATGTCCTTCGCCACGTCGACCACCGCGGCCTCTGGACGGATGCCGCCCGCCTTCACCAGGCCTTGCCGGCCTGCTCCCGGATCGTGTGGTTGATCCGGTTGAAGAAGTTGGTGAGTGCGATGTTCAGGATGATCGCGAAGATCTGCTTCTCGTCGAAGTGGGTGGCAGCAGCGTCCCAGATCTCGTCGGTCACGCCCGGCGAGCCGTCCTGGATACGGGTGGCGGCCTCGGCCAGGGCGAGCGCTGCCCGCTCCTGCTCGGTAAAGAACGGGGTCTCCCGCCACGTGACCACGCTGTGCAGCCGCTCCTCGGTCTCTCCATGCTTCTTCGCCTCCTGGACGCCGGCGAACACACAGGGGCTGCAGCCGTTGATCTGGCTGGCCCGCAGATGGACCAGCTCGAGCACGAGCGGGTCGACGCCACCGGCGTGAATCGCCTTTTGAAGATGCTGGATCCCTGTGATCAAGTCGAGATTCGCCACGCTCTTCATCCGCGCTTCCATGGCTCCCGCCGCCGACTCGGCGCGCCCCGCCCTGGTCTGTGTATGACTCATACATATAAACTAGGACCATGCCGCGAACCCCGTCAAGCCGCCAGCACGCGGCCAACGTCCTGGGCGCCTTGAGCCTCGTGATCGCCGACCGGATGAACACCGCCGTCGAAGCGATTGCGACGCTCGGCCCGTCGGCCCCGGCCGCCCTCGCCGCGATGCACGAGTTCCTCGACGGCGGATCGGTCACGCAGCTGAGCTCCGCGCTCGGCCTGACCCACTCGGGCACCGTCCGCCTCGTCGACCGCCTCGCCGCCGAAGGTCTCGTCGAGCGCGTCGGAGCACAGGACGGACGGGCTGTCTCCGTTGTCCTGACCCAACATGGCCGGCGCACGGCCGAACGGATACTTCAAACGCGCGAGGAGTCACTGGCGAGCACACTGTCCGCGTTGTCCCCGAACGAGATCGACAATCTTGCGGCAGCGCTGGACACGATGTTGACCACAGTGACCCTCGCCAGAGCCGAGGAACGCTCCACCCGCACCAACAACCGTCCACAGCCTTGGCTGTGTCGCCTCTGCGACTTCGCCGCGTGCGGCCGTAGCGAGGGCAACTGCCCAGTCGCCAACGTGGTGACGGCCGGCAAAACGAGTTAACCGAGACTCCGCGTCAGCGCAGGTCAGCGATATCCGTTGCGCTTTCGGCCAGGACTCACCCGAGCCCGGAACCCGTTCTCCCCCGGTCACATTCCCACCCATGCCCGAACAGCGAAGCGCCCCACCCGGATTCCGAGTGGGGCGCTTCGAGACTTGCGTCAGTGCTTTTCCGGGCCGAGGTGGTACTCGAACACCAGGCCGCCGGCGGCGACCAGGATGCAGATCACGCCGAGGCCGATCAGCCAGAACTGGAAGAACGCGAAGCCGAGGGCGGCAATGGAGCCCGCGCCGGCCAGCAGGATGGGCCAGAACGAGCCGGGCGAGAAGAAGCCCAGGTCGCCCGCGCCGTCGACGATCTCCGCCTCTTCGTAGTCCTCGGGACGCAGGTCCAGACGACGGGCGACGAAGCGGAAGTAGGTGGCCACGATCAGGGCCAGGCCCGCCGACAGCACGATGGCGGTGGTACCCGCCCACTCGACGCCGGTGCGCGAGCGGCCGGTGAAGTAGCCGTACACGACGGCCACGATCACGAAGAAGACCGTGATCAGTTCGAAGATGCGAGCTTCGACCTTCATGTCAGTTCATCCTCACTTGGCGTCGGCGAGTTCGTTACCGCGCGCCTTGCGGTCGGTGTTGAACGGCTTGGTGGAGGTCGCCACCGGCGACTGACCGATGCTGGCCAGCGCCTCGGCGTTGGTCTTGTGATCCTTGATCCGCGCGTCCATGTACTTCTGGAAGTCCGCCGGGGACACCACGCGGATCTCGAAGTTCATCATCGAGTGGAAGGTGCCGCACATCTCGGCGCACCGGCCGACGAACGCGCCTTCCTTCTCGATCTTGGTGATCTGGAAGACGTTGTCCGAGTTGTTCTGCTTCGGGTTCGGCATCACGTCGCGCTTGAACAGGAACTCCGGCACCCAGAACGAGTGGATGACGTCCGCGGCGGCCAGCTGGAACTCGATGTTCTTGCCGGACGGCAGGACCAGCACCGGAACCTCGTTGGAGGTGCCGACGATCTCGACCTTGTCGTAGTGCAGGTACGAGATGTCGTTCGCGGGCAGGCCGCTGTTCGGGCCCGGCTGCGGGTGGCCATTCTTGGTCGCTTCCTTGTAGCGATCCTTGATGTCCTGGTTCATGTCCTGGCGCTCGGTGTCGACACCGTCGTAGACCGGGCTGCCGTCCTTGAGGTCGACCTTCTGGTAGCCGAACTTCCAGTTCCACTGGAAGGCGGTCACGTCGACCACGACGTCCGGGTTGCCGACCTTCTCGTGGACGTAGTTCTGGACCACCACGGTGAAGTAGAACAGCACGGCGATGATCACGAACGGGATCGCCGTGTAGCTCAGCTCCAGCGGCACGTTGTAACCGGTCTGCCGCGGGAACTCCGGGGAGTTCGGCTTCTTGCGGTGGAACGCGATGGTCCAGAAGGTCAGACCCCATACCAGCACGCCCATCGCGAGGGCGGCGAGCACGGACCAGGTCCACAGCTCACGCATGCGGGTGGCCTGCGGCGTGATGCCCGAGGGCCAGCCGAACCGAAGCCACGGGTTGTCGATCGAGCAGCCGGAGACGAGCATCGCGGTCATCCCCAAGGACACCGCCAGCCCGGCCCGCCGAAGGATGCGGCCCCGCCGACCCCGGGCGGGTCGTGCCCCTATCGCCTCGCTCGCCTTGTGCGCCACGCTCAACGCCTTCCTGGTCGTCATTCCGACACCGCGTCGCCCGGACTCCCTTCCGCCGGGCGACACATTTTCAGCACAGTTCTGGACCTCGGGGAGGATACGCGCGAACGCGCAACCGACCCTGAGAGTTTCCCAAGTACTACGCAGCGTAGACCAAAGAACCGCCCCCGTTGTGACGGGGTCCCATTCGACACGCTCTGTCCAACTTGCCTCCGCTTCGCTCCGGCTGTTCGCAGCCCTGTCACCTCGGCCTTCCCTCCTCCGCTCCTCCAAGGCGCAGGTCTATGGAGCCGTTCGCTCCGGCTTCCGCTACAAGCGCGGGGAGGCGGAGCGCAGTCCAGACCGAGGCGGGCTGCGAACTTTTCGGTGTTGGATACGGGCTGAGCATGATCCGCGCCGGTACGGCATACTCGGGCAGTAGGTTTCGCGTCCAACGTGCCCGTGCGGGTACGCCCCAATCCCTAGACCCCGGAAAGAGGTTCTCGGCGCAGTGTGTGGTCTGCTCGGATTTCTGACAGCTACAACGGCTACTACTCCGGATGGGCGGACGGTCGAAACCACCGCGGCACAGGTGTACGAGGCGCTGCACTGCCAGCGCCATCGCGGCCCCGACGAGCGCGGCACCTGGAACGACGAGCGCATGATCTTCGGCTTCAACCGCCTGTCGATCATCGATATCGAGCACTCGCACCAGCCGCTGCGCTGGGGTCCGCCGGAGAACCCCGAGCGGTACGCCATGACCTTCAACGGCGAGATCTACAACTATCTCGAGCTGCGCGCCGAACTGAAGGAGGCGTACGGGGCGGAGTTCGGCGATGAGCCGATGTTCCGCACCGAGGGTGACGGCGAGGCCATCATGGCCGCCTTCCACTACTGGGGCGCCAAGGCCCCGAGCCGGCTGCGCGGCATGTTCGCCTTCGCCATCTGGGATACCCAGCTGGACAAGCTGTTCCTGGCGCGCGACCCGTTCGGCATCAAGCCACTGTTCATCGCCACCGGCGCCGGCGGCACCGCCTTCTCCAGCGAGAAGAAGAGCCTGCTGGGTCTGCTTCCGGCACTGGAGCTTTCCGACGACCTGGACCCGCGCGCGCTCGAGCACTACACGGTGCTGCAGTACGTGCCCGAGGCCGAGACACTGCACAAGGACGTCCGCCGCCTCGAATCCGGTTGCTACGCCTGGGTCGAGCCGGGCGAGACCCCGCGGGTGACCCGCTACTTCAACCCGCAGTTCCGGGTGCAGAAGTTCGCGGCGGGCAGCGAGGCCAAGCGGTACCGGGAGATCGCGGAGGCGCTCGAGGACTCCGTCGCCAAGCACATGCGCGCGGATGTGACCGTCGGCGCGTTCCTGTCCGGCGGCATCGACTCCACCGCCATTGCGGCGCTGGCCATCCGGCACAACCCGAACCTGCTGACCTTCACCTCCGCCTTCGAGCGGCAGGGCTATTCCGAGGCCGACGTGGCGGCCGAGACCGCCGAGGCCATCGGCGCCAAGCACTACATCCGCATGGTCTCCCCCGAGGAGTACGCGGCCGCCATTCCCGAGATCGTCTGGTATCTGGACGAACCCGTGGCCGACCCGGCGCTGGTGCCGCTGTACTTCGTGGCCAAGGAGGCCCGCAAGCACGTCAAGGTGGTGCTGTCGGGCGAGGGCTCCGACGAGCTGTTCGGCGGCTACACCATCTACCGGGAACCGCTGTCGCTCAAGCCCTTCGAGTTCCTGCCCAAGCCGCTGCGCAAGCTGGCGGGCATGCTGTCGGAGCGGATTCCGGAGGGCACCCGCGGCAAGAGCCTGCTGCACCGCGGCTCGCTCACCCTGGAGGAGCGCTACTACGGCAACGCCCGCAGCTTCAACGACGCCCAACTGCGTTCGGTGCTGCGGGAATTCCGCCCCGAGTGGACCCACCAGGACGTGACCGCCCCCATCTACGCCATGCAGGGCCACCACTGGGATCCGGTGGCGCGCATGCAGCACCTGGACCTGTTCACCTGGCTGCGCGGCGACATTCTGGTCAAGGCCGACAAGATGACCATGGCCAACTCCCTGGAACTGCGCGTCCCCTTCCTGGACCCCGAGGTCTTCAAGGTCGCCGAGAAGATCCCGGTCGACCAGAAGATCACCAGGGAAACCACCAAATACGCCCTGCGCCAGGCGCTCACGGACATCGTGCCCCCGCATGTCCTCAACCGCGCCAAGCTCGGCTTCCCGGTCCCCCTGCGCCACTGGCTGCGCGGCCCGGAGCTCTACGACTGGGCCCGCGCCCAAATCACCGAGTCCGGCACCGACCACCTCCTCAACAAGCAGGCCATCCTGGCCATGCTGGAGGCCCACCGCACCGGCCCGGTCGACCACAGCCGCCGCCTGTGGACCCTGATCGTCTTCATGATCTGGCACGGCATCTTCGTCGAGAACCGGATCAAGCCCGAGATCCAGGAACCGACCTACCCGGTCAACCTCTGATCCGACGCCATCACAGGGCGTCCTCCAGCCGGAGGGCGCCCTGTCGCGTTCCCCCTGTCGCCCCCGTGGCATACCAAGCGGTTCAACCGTTTCGATGAGTTCCGGCCGACTGCGCAAATCCGCAGCCGAAAGGAAACCGGATACAGCACTGCGCCGGTCATGGCCTACCCGATTCAGAGCGCGGTCCAGAATCCAGTCAGATGCGCGCGCAACCTGCGACCAAATGCTCAGGTTGGTGGCGACCAGATGCGCACCAGAAAACCACATCGCCGCACAGGGTGACGCCGAGCAGCACGTCCCAGCCGACGGCGATGATCCGGCCGACGGTCACGGCGACATGGGTGGGATTCGGGTGGTTCGCATCGACGGTGACGATCGGTCCACCGGTGAAAATCAGATCGGCCGAGCTCATTTTGCGTGCTCCTTCGCTGCCGCAGCAGTACGGTAACCACTGGTTAGCCACTACATTTGCAGTATTACTGCAATAGGGTGTTCGTATCACCGGAAGACCTCCTTGCCACCACACCTTCTCGGAAAGGGCTCGGTATCAATGGATCTCCCGTCCACTGGCGGCGCCCCGCGCGTCAACCGCCGCACGGCCATCGGACTCGGTGCCGCCGCGCTGGCCACCCTCGGCCTGACCGCCTGCGGCAAGTCGGGCAGCGGCTCGACCGCGACCAGCGCCACCGCGGCCTCCAACGACCCCAAGGCCGTCGCCACCGATGCCTACATCTTCGGATTTCCGCTGGTCCTCATGGATGTCACCCGTGAAACCGGCGGCCCGGCCAATCAATTCGTGCACCAGGATCCGCCCACGCCGGAGGAGAAGCAGGTGGTCCGGCTCAACCTGGACACCCTCTACTCACAGGCCTGGCTGGACCTGAGCGCCGAGCCGATGGTGGTGCAGGTGCCCGCCATCGGATCCGGCCGGTACTGGCTCATGCAACTCCTGGACGCCTGGACCAATACGGTGCACGATCCGGCCAGTACGAACCCGCGGCTCGAGGACGGGGTTCCCAACCCGCCGTACACCTACCTGGTCACCGGGCCGGGCTGGAAGGGCACGGTGCCCGACGGCATGACCCAGCTGGCCATGCCCACCGACACCACCTGGTTGCTCGGCCGCATCGAATACAAGGGCGACAACGACATCAAGCACGTGCGCGCGCTGCAACGGCAGTTGAAGCTGGCCCCGCTCAGCGTGTGGAGCGCCGATCCGAGCGCGGTGCAGGGCGGCTCGGGCGCCCAGCTCGCGGGCGGCGGCGTCCCGGCCCAGATGGTGATGCAGATGGACGGCCCCACCTTCTTCACCCGCATGTGCGCGGTGATGGCCCGCAACCCGCCCGCGCCCGAAGACGCCGACGCCATGAAGCGTTTCGCCACCATCGGCATCACCGCCGGCGCCACCGCGAGCACCGCGCCCGCGGACGTACTCACCGCGGCCATCGCCGATGCCCGCAAACAGCTCGCCGCCTACCGGGACCCCAAGGCCCAGCACCAGAACGGCTGGACCTTCGACCTCGGTATCGGCACATACGGCACGAACTACCCGCTGCGCGCGCTGGTCGCGGCGGTCGGTCTGGGCGCGAATCTGCCCCGGGACGCGGTGTACCCGAGCATCGACGCGAATGCCGAGAGCGGCAACCGATTCCGGGTGACCTTCGCCAAGGATCAGCTGCCGCCGGTCGGCGCGTTCTGGTCGCTCACCGCCTATGACGGGCAGAGCTACCTGATCCAGAATCCGGCGGGCATCTACTCGGTGGGGCACCTGGTGCCGCTCACCCCCGCCGCCGACGGCACCGTCGAGATCGCCGTGCAGAGCGCCGATCCCGGCGCGGATGTGCCCGCCGGCCACTGGCTGCCCATTCCGGAGACCGGCCCGTTCTCCCTCACCCTGCGGCTGTACGCGCCCGAAGACGAGGTGCTGAACGGGAAGTGGCAGGTCCCGAAGCTGGAGAAGCTGAGCTGACCGAGCTCCCGCCGGGCCGCCCGCGTCATCACCGGCGCAGCACCCGGCGGGCCAGCCAGTTGCCGAGGAACTGAATCCCCTGCACCCCCGCGATAATGATCAGCGTCGCCACCAGCGTGACCTGCCAGTCGAACCGCTGGTACCCGTACACGAGCGCGAAGTCGCCCAGCCCGCCACCACCGACCGTCCCCGCCATGGCCGACATATCGACAATGGCGATCACAACGAAGGTGTACCCGAGCACCAAGGGCCCCAACGCTTCCGGAATCAGCAGAGTGAGGATGATCCGCAGCGGCCCCGCTCCCATCGACCGCGCCGCCTCGATCACCCCCGGATCCACGGTCACCAAATTCTGCTCGACAATCCGCGCGATCCCGAACGAAGCCGCCACGATCATCACGAACGCCGCAGCGTCCGTCCCGATCGTCGTCCCGATCACCTTCAGCGTGACGGGCCCCAGCGCAGCCAGCAAGATGATGAACGGAATCGGCCGCACCACATTCACCAGCACGTTCAGCACCAGATTGACCGGCGCATTCGCCAGCAACCCAGCCTTCCGCGTCGTATAGAGCGCCGTCCCCAACGCCAGCCCGATAGCGCCCCCGACAACGAACGTGACCAGCACCAGGTAGATCGTGGTGCCAACGGCCTCACTCAGCACAGGCCGCAGCCGATCCCAATCCGTGTGCACGGCAGCCAGATTGCTCGCAGCGCCGGTCATGCACTCCTCCGATCGCTCTCGGCCTCCACCGCCACCCCGCGAACCAACGCCCCCGACTCGAGGCGATCGGCGACCTGGCGCACGGCGTCCTCGGGGCCGTCCAGGGCGAGGGTCAGGCTGCCGAAGGTTTTGTCCTGCAAGGTGCTCACGCCGCCGAAGACGATCTCGAAGCTCACGCCCTCGGCTGCGGCGGCGGCCAGGGCCGGACCGATCCCGTTCTCGTCGTCGACGCGAACGGTCACCAGTCGGCCGGCGCGCCGCTCCCCCAGCCGCTGTAGTTCGTCGGCGGTCGGCCGGTTGTGCAGGACCGTCTCCACGAACGATCGGGTGGGTGGGGCGGCGGGTGCCGAGAACACCTCGAACGTGCTGGCCAACTCCACGATTCGGCCGTCGGCCAGCACCGCCACCCGGTCTGCCACCGCGCGGATCACGTCCATTTCGTGGGTGATGACCACGATGGTGACGCCCAACTCGCGGTTGATCTTCTTCAGCAGCCGCAGCACCTCGCCGGTGGTCTCCGGGTCCAGCGCCGAGGTCGCCTCGTCGGCGAGCAGTAGTGACGGCGAGGTGGCCAGTGCCCGGGCGATGCCGACCCGCTGTTTCTGGCCACCGGACAACTGGTCCGGGTAGCTGCGCGCCTTGTCCGAAAGTCCCACGAAATCCAGCAGTTCTGCCACGCGCGCCTGGCGCCGCGCACGTGGCCAGCCCGCCACCTTCAACGGGTATTCGATATTGCCTGCGGCGGTGCGCGAGCGGAACAGGTTGAACTGCTGGAACACCATGCCGATATCGCGGCGCAGCCGCCGCACCCGCGATTCCGGGACGCCGGTGATGGGGTCTCCGGAGACGAGCACGGTGCCCTCGGTGGGTTGCTCCAGGGCGTTGATCAGCCGAACCAGCGTGGACTTGCCCGCGCCGGAATAGCCGATCACACCGAAGATCTCGCCCTTCTCGATGCGCAGGTCGATGCCGTCGAGCGCGGTGTGGCGCTGTTTGCCGGTCCGGAAAACCTTGGTGACCGACCGGAATTCGACGGCCGCGACAGAGCTCCCGCCGATCGCGGCTGAATTCTCGCCGGTTGCGGCACCGTCGTCGCTCACTTGGCGTCGCGGATGGTCTGCTGTACCCGCGCCAGGATCTGCTCCAGCTCGGGCCCGCTCTTGGTCACCTCGAGCGCGGTGCCCTTGGAATCCTCCTGCACCGCCTTCTGCACCTCGGGGCTGTGGAAGATGTCCACCAGCTTCAGGTAGGTGGCATTGCCCCTATCAGCGGCCCGGGTGACGAAGGCATTGATGTACGGCTCGGCGCCGGGATTGCCCGGATCATCCTTGTACAGCGCGGATTTCGGATCGATACCGGACTCGAGCAGGTACGTGTTGTTGACGACGGACCCGTCCACCGACTCCAGCGACAGCGCCGTCTGCGCCGCGTCGACCGCGGTCACCTTCACCTTGGACGCGCCCTTGTCCACGTCGGCGGGCGTCGGCTGGCGCACGGACCCGTTGATCTTCAGCAGTCCGGCCGCCTGCAGGACGAACAGCGCCCGCGCCTGATTGGTCGGATCGTTCGGAATGGCGATCTCCCCGCCCTGCGGGATCTCGGCCACCGACCTGTGCTTCTTGGAGTACAGGCCCAGAGGCACGATCTGTGTGGCCCCGATCGGCGTCAGATCCTGATTGTTGGCCACGTTGTACTGCCCCAGGAACTGGAGATGCTGGAAGAGATTCACATCGATCTGCTTCTGCGCCAGCGCCGTATTGGGCTGCGAGTAGTCCGAGTAGTGGACGATATTCAGGTTGATGCCCTGCTCCTTGGCCTTGTCCTTGAACACGTCCCAGTGCGGATCGGACTCGGTGGTGCCGATGCGCACCGTGGCGCCGCCGGAGTCGCCGCTGCTGCCGCAGGCCGTGAGGGTGAGGCTCGCGACGGCTGCTACCAGGACCGGGATCGCCAGTACCCGATGGAATTTCACTCGTACTCCCGCATGCTTGTACTGCTTCGTGACCGGTGGAAATCGAACCCGGCCATGCAACCGTGGGGGCAATCGCCGGGCAATGGTTGCGATCCCGGGGAGCCAAACGCTTCCAGCCGCGACGACCCCTCGCCTACGGTGCCTGAAATGCGAAAATTCCGCCGTTTCCTGGTGATTCCGGTCCTGTTCGCGCTGGCCCTGACGGCCGCCTGTGGCACGGAACACCACGGCGACGTGGTCCGCATCGGCGTGAACGATCTCTCACAACCGCACTGGGACGTGTTCGAGAAGAAGGCCGCCGCCGCGGGCATCACGGTCGAGTTCACCAATTTCACCGACTACAACCAGCCGAATCCGGCGCTGTCCCAGGGACGCATCGACCTCAACAAGTTCCAGCACATCCGGTATCTGGCCAACTACAACGCCCGCAACAACGACACGCTGGTGCCGATCGGGGCCACGGAGATCTATCCGCTGGGCCTGTATTCGAAGAAGCACAGGTCGGTGTCGGAGATCCCCCGGGGCGGGGAGATCACCCTGAGCAATAATCCCGCCAATCAGGTGCGGCCACTGCTGAACCTGGCCGCTGCCGGGCTCATCGTGCTGAAGAGCGGCGGCTCCTGGGATTCGAAGCTCGAGGACGTCGACAAGTCCGCCTCCAAAGTCCGGCTCACCACCATCGACCCGACGCTGACCGCCGCGTCACTGGACAGCGTGGATGCCGCCTACGTCGACGACACCTGGGCGCGGCAGGCGGGGCTGACCAATGATCAGATCATCTACACCGATGATCCGAACCGTCCGGACCTGAAGCAGTACATCAATATCTTCGCCGCGCGGGCCGCCGACAAGGACAACCCGACGTACCTGCAACTGACGCAGATCTACCACGACCCGGAGGTGGAGGCGGCGATCAAGGCCGAGGCGGGATTCCAGGGCATTTTCAAGACCAACACACCGGCTGATCTCCAGGTCACCGCCACCGACCTGGAAGCCAAGTTCCGGCAATGACTTTCGGCTCGCCGACCGGTTCTCGCTAGTCGACCGCTCCGCGGTGGGCGCGGGCGAGACGGGCGCGAGCCCCGGCGATGATGGTGATGATCATGACGGTCATGACCTGGAGAGCGGTCAGGGGCGGCCGCTGCTCGGATGGGACGGGGGCGGCGTATTCGACAGGTGGAGGTGGGGGCGACAGCGGCGGAACCGGTACCGGGGCAGGGGGAATCGCAGCAGGCGCTGGTACCGGTATCGGTGCGGCCGCGGGCACCACGGCCGGGGCGGGCGGGATCTGCAGAGGGATACCGGGTCCCGGCGCCGTGGGCACCGGCAACATGAGCATGCAGGTCAGCAGCGCGCTTCCGGTGGCCGCGCTGCCCACCGCCACGCTGCCCGTTCCGGCCGAGCCCGGGCCGACCAGCCCACTGGACCCTGGCACGAAGCCGGGGCCGATCAACCCCGAGCCCATGCCGCTGCCGGTGAGAATACCCAAACCCAGTGCGGCACTGCCCACCACGGCGCTGCCCGCACAGGCGGTGAGCACACTGCCCGAGTTCAGGCCGACCAGGCCCCCGAGGGTGTTCGGGGCGGCGGCCGGGCTCGGCGCGGCCGGTCCGGGTATTGCGAGATCCGCTGCGCGCGGCTCGGTTCCGCCCGGGAGGTCGGCACTGCCGGACGCGCCGGTACCGAGCGGCACTCCGACGACCGGACTCTGCGCCACTCCGGCCGAGCTGCCGGAGGTGGCCCCGCCTTGGCCCGCTGCGCCCTGGCTACCGGTGTAGCCGTTGCCCGTGCCGAGTCCGAGCGCGCTCCCGGTGGGCGCGTCGACCGCTGCGGCCCCGCTGTCCGGAGCCGCACTGCCGCTGATGATCTCACCGATCGGCGGCAGCCCCGTAAGTCCCGGATCGGCGGCGGCGACCTTCGGATGGATGGCGAGCAGCGCCGCGGTCAGTGGCACGGCCGTCGCTGTCACGAATCCTCGTGCTGTTCTTCGGGTTCCGTTCACGCTGCCTCCGAAAGCCAAGTGCGGGTTCCTCGGTCGAACAGATCAGCGCGGAGTGCCACCGCTCGCCACCGGCAGGTCCGAGGCGATGTGCTGGAAGCGGGCCAGGGCCAGTTCGTAGGCGTCCTTGGAGACGTGGCTGCCGCCCGAGAACGGCTGGTCCAGCTGGTAGATGGCCACGATGACCGCGCCGATCACCACGCCGAAAAGTCCGGTCATGAAGATGCTGCGCTTGGTGACCACCACGCCGGAGAAAACCGTGCCGAACAGCAGCATGACGGTCGCGAACCACAGTGCCAGATAAAGGAATCCAGGCAGTCGGTATCCGGCATCCAGGCCGCGGTCGTAGCGAGCCTCCGCGATGGAGTCCACTGCGGTGAGGGCCTTGTCCTGGGCCGACTTGGCATCGGCGTCAACAGCGGGCGCGGCGGACACCGCCTGGCGCAGATCGTCCAGCGTCGCCTGCGCGGCCGGGCTCAGCCGCCGCTGCTCGTCCATGACCTTCCACTCGTCGCCGACCACCTGCTTGGTGTAGTCCGTCACCAGTGACCGGATCTGCTTTCGATCCTGCGCCGGCATGCCATTGGCGGTCTCGTACACGCTGACCAGCGCCTTGCTCTCGCTCACCGTGTGCTCATGGGAGGTGTCGTACTGCTGCCACAGGATAACCACCACGAACGCCACGATGGCCGCGAAGAACATATTGACCATGTCCAGCATCATGTGCCCCGCCCCGGCATCATCGCTGTGCCGCCACGACTTCGGCCGTACCCGATCACCGACGAGGAAGACCCCCACCGCCGCCACCGCGAACAACACCAGCACACCCAGCTGCATCAGGATTCCGAGCATTGCACCCCTCCATTCCCACCCAGGGCAGTTGCGATCATGAAGTATTCGCGGCCACCGGGCGGTCGGATCGTGAAGGGCAAACGAACTGTCATCCGGTTGCGACGAATGCGGCAAATCCACTGCGCGCCTCGACATTTCCCGAACCCGGGCGTGTCGTACTACTCATCGACCGGGCCCGGCGAGTGCTGCCCGCCGGCACCTTCGTCGCGCTCCCACGAGCCTGGCGCAGGCTGCGGAATTCCCGGCCGATGGCACCGACCTTCAGCCCATGCAGCTGGCGGCGAGGAATCCCGCCGCCGCACCTAGCGGGCGAACGACAGCACCGCGGCAGCGACCGTGATGCTCACTTCCAGTGCAGCACCGAGCACGTCACCATTGAGGCCGCCGAACCGTCGCACACAGTGCCGCACCAGCAGCATCGTCCCGGCCAGCGCCATCACCACGGCCAGTGGCCCCTGCCACGGGTTCGCGGTGGCGAACACCGCTGCGAGACACGCGATCCCACCCCAGAGCCAACCCAGGACGGGATGCTGTGTCCCCGCCACCAGCGCCCCGAATCCTGCGCCCGGAGCCGCCTCGATCCCTCTCCGGCCGGCCAGCACAACCGCGACCCGCCCGACAGCGACCGCGATCACCACCGCGAGCCACCGCCCGCCCCCGGCCAGCGCCCCCAGCGAAACCGCCTGAATCCCAATGACGAACACCAGCGCCGCCACCCCGAACGGTCCCACCCCACCACTCTTCATGATCTCCCGGGCCCGCTCCGGCGACCCATAACTCCCGAGCCCGTCCATCGTGTCGGCCAGCCCGTCGACATGCATCCCTCGCGTGATCAACGCCAGCCCGGCCACCGCCACAAACCCGGCCAGCGGCCACGCGGCCCCCAATTCACCCAGCCCCCACAACAATCCAGCGGCCAGTCCCCCCAGCAGCACCCCGACCAACGGTGCCCAGGCAATCGCCCGCCCTGCCACGTCCCGATCCACCTCGTCCGGCCCCCGTACCGGCAACACGGTCAACCAGGACACCGCCAGCCGAACCGCGTTCACGCGATCACCCGGAACCGTTCCCACGCTGCCCATTGGGCAGCTCCGACCAGCCCCGCGGAGCCGCCGCACGCGCGCTGGTCGCGGCCCGCGGCAGTCGGCAGGGATGCTACGACCGCATGGCTGCGTACCTGGTTGCACGGCACCGCGTCTCGCGAAGCGGGACTCGGTGCCGTGAACGGTGGGTAGCTACGCACCGGAGGCTTCGGCGTCCGTGTCGGCGGTGCTGACTCCGGCGGAGTCGAAGGTCGCCATTTCGCCGAGAGTGGCGACGGCGGCGCGTAGGAGCGGCAGGGCCGCGACCGCGCCGGAGCCTTCGCCCAGGCGCATGCTCATGTCGACCAGGGGCTCGAGGTCCAGGCGCTGGAGGGCGATGGTGTGTGAGGGCTCGCTGGAGCGGTGGCCCGCCACCCACCAGGCGCGGGCGCCCGGGGCCAGCTGGTCGGCGACCACGGCGGCGGCGGTGACCACGACGCCGTCCAGGATGACCGGGGTGCGGCGGGCCGCGGCGCGGGCGAGGAAGCCGGCCATCGCGGCGAAGTCCGCGCCGGATGCGGTGCGCAGCAGGGCAACCGGGTCCTTGACCACCGGGCGGGCTCGCCACATGGCGTCGCGAACGGCGGCGGTCTTGCGGATCCATCCGGCATCGTCGACGCCGGTGCCGCGGCCCACGGCGATCACCGGCTCGGTGTCGGTGACGGCCGCGATCAGCACGGTGGCGGGCGTGGTGTTGCCGATGCCCATGTCACCGGCGATGAGAAGGTCGGCGCCGGAATCGATTTCCTCGTCGGCAATGGTCGCGCCCGCCGTCAGCGCCGCCTGCACCTCGGCCTCGGTGAGCGCGTCCTCACGATCGATGGAGCCGCTGGACCGCCGCACCTTGTGCCGTGAGATCTCCGGCGCGGTATCGGAATCCACCGCGATGTCCTCGACGCGGACGGTGGCGTCGGCCAGGCGCGCCAGCACATTCACCGCCGCCCCGCCGTTCAGGAAGTTGGCGACCATCTGCCCGGTCACCTCGCTCGGGTACGCCGACACCCCGTGCCGCGCCACCCCGTGATCGCCCGCGAAGACCACCACCCGAGCCCGCTCGAACTGCTTTGGCGGGCACACACCTTGGCACGCGGCGACCCAGTTGGCCAGCTTCTCCAGCCGCCCCAGCGCCCCGGCGGGCTTGGTGAGCTGCAACTGCCGCTCCTCGGCGGCCTTCCGCACTCCGGCGTCCGGACCCTGCACCGGCCCGAACGACATCCGCGCGGGCTTGGTCGGAACCGGGCCGTCAGCGGCCCCGCCGGTCGCGGTCGCCCCGGTCGCAGAGCCAACCTCATCCGAATCTGCTTCGGCCGCCACTCCCGCACCGACCGCGGCACCAACGGCCGCGGTCGCCGCTCCTGCGGCGGTCATCCCGAGATCCGCACTGTCAACACCGCTCGCGGAACCGGCTCCCTGAGCCGCGGCGGACGCACCGCTGCCGGCCGACGCGGTCCCGGCTTCCGCGGTGGCGGCCGCTGAAACCGGCTGCACCGCAGCACCATCCGCGCCGGCTCCATAAGCCTGGGCCGAAGTCGCCACTGCGGCGGCAGAATTCGCTGCGGCCGCATCCGAGAGCGCGGCGGCGACGTCCGGCTTGATCCGCAACGGCTGCCCGGCCACCACCAGGAAGACCTCGTCGCAAACCTCCGCGAGCCGTTGGTTCAGCGCGCCGATCTCATCGCGGAACAGACGGCCGGAGGCGGTCGCCGGGATGACGCCGAGCCCCACCTCGGGGCTGACGATGATCAGCCGCTGCCGGTATCCCGCCACCGCGCTGACGAGCGCATCGATATCCGGCGCGACGATGCCGCGCGGCGACTCCCAGGCCGCGCGCGCGTCCAGCCGCGCGGTCAGCCAGGTGCCCAGGTCGTCGACCAGGGTGACAGGGGTGGCGTCGGCCAGTGCGGCGACGGCGTCGCCCTCCACGATCGTCCAGTTCGCGGGCCGCCGAGCCCGGTGCGCCGCAATACGTTCGGCGAAGTCGGCGTCGGCGGGATCGGCCACCGCGGTGGCTACGTACCGCACCGCCTCCGACGCGACCAATTGTTCCGCGTAGGCCGACTTCCCGGACCGGGCGCCACCGAGCACCAGGGTCCGCAACGGCCGATCGGTTGTCTGAGCAGTGTGCGACACGTCAGCACGGTATCAACTGCGGCTGTGCTCCGGCCGAGTAGGCACGATCATCACTCGCCTGCGGGCCGAGTCCTACGGCCGGTGTCCGGGTACGGCTCAGGAGCTGTGCTCGTTGTGCACGCATAGGACCTTCAGGTCCTTGGCGGTATACGACCAGTCCGTTCCCCGCGGACAATCCGATCGATGGTTCACACTCGCGATGATCTTGCCGTCGTGCCGCCCCGAGCAGGGCGCCGGCTTCACATGCGAATCGGGCGAAGTCCCCACCACACAGTCCCCCGCCACATTCCGCGGATCCCTGCACCCGGCGGTCCCACCGGCCACCAGCACCGCCAAGGGCACGGCCGCGATCATCACTCCCCAACGCACGGTTGCGCAGCGTAGCCGGAGGTACCGCGTAGGACAACGCCTGTTTCAGGCAGCGCCTTTCAAGACACGCGGACGCCGAACCGCCGCCGGTACTCGACGGGCGCGATCCCCACCACCCGCTGGAAGTGATGCCGCAGCAGCGCCCCGGACCCGAATCCACAACGGTGAGCGAGGGATTCGAGATCCAGGTCGGTGTCCTCCAGCAACTGCTTGGCCAGCAGCACCCGCTGCCCGGTCAGCCATTTCACCGGCGTCGTCCCGGTCTCGGCGGCGAAGCGGCGCGCGAAGGTGCGCGTCGACATGGCACTGCGCATGGCCAGCGCTTCGACCGTGTGCGGCAGTTCCAGATGCTCACCCATCCAGTGCAGGGTCTCGCTGAGGCTGTCGGAATCGCAGTCCACCACCGGCCGCTCGATGAACTGCCGCTGCCCGCCATCGCGTTGCGGCGGCACGACCATGCGACGGGCGATGGCATTGGCGACGCTGCTGCCCAGTTCGCGCCGCACCAGATGCAGGCAGGCGTCGATGCCGGCCGCGGTCCCCGCGCTGGTGATGAGATTGCCCTCGTCCACGTACAGGACATCGGGATCGACGGTGGCCTGCGGAAACTGTTCCGCCAGCAGATCGACATACCGCCAGTGCGTGGTGCACTTGCGCCCGTCGAGCAGCCCGGCCGCGCCCGCGAGGAAGACCCCCGAGCACACCGTGAGCACCGTGGCCCCGGCCTGCGCGGCATCCCGCACGGCATCCACCACGCGCTCGTCGAAAGGGTTGTCCGCGGAGATCGGAAAGGCCGGAATGGCAACGAGATCCGCGTCGCGCAGCTCCTCCAGCCCGTACTCCGGGGTCACGTGAATGCCCGGTGAGCTGGACTTCAGCGGTTTCCCGGGCTCCGCGCCGCAGACCCGGTAGTCGAAGGCGGGCAGTCCGTCGGCGGTCCGGTCGAGACCGAAAACCTCACAGACGACACCGAATTCGAACATGGCGAGGTGGTCGTTGAGTACGACGGCGACCTTCGAGAGCATGGCCCGATCCCCTCTGGCCGGATATTTGCGAACAATGTCAGAACAGCCACTGTTGGCAGGAACTTCCCTAGAGAAAACTTACTGCCATGCAAGCACTGTCCGCAATCGTCGCAGCCGGAACCGCCATGGCGGCACTCGGCACCCTGACTTTCGGCTTCATGGCCGGAGACACCACCGAACCCCTCGATGAGAGCGAGATCCGCGCATGACCGCCATCACCTCCGGCCACAGCCAGTTCCACACCGCGACCGGCTCCTCCGAGGCAGTCGCCATGTTCCGCCGCATCGTCGCCCTGCTGGCCGCGGCCGGCCGGGTCGTCCCCTTCCACCGCGAAAACGCCTGGGAGACGGCCGGTTCCAGCCATGTCGTCGACCGCGACCGCGACCGTATGGCGCTCGAGATCCGCGCCCTGTCGACCTACCGCGAACACAACTGACGGGCGGTGAGACACCGCCCGTCAGGGAATCCATCCAGCGCCGTCAGCGCCGACGGCAGCAGCTGCGGCTGCGGCTAGACCGCGTCGCCCGGGCCCACCTGCGGCTTCGGGGCGCGCATGCGGCGGACCTGCGAGGCGCGCACGAAGGCGTACCAGCCCAGCGACAACGAGGAATCCGCGGTGTCCGGGTAGCGCTCCCGGACCCGCTTGTTCACGATCCGGCCGAGGACGACGCCCTCGATGATCATGAACAGCATCATCACCAGCGTGGCCAGCGTGACGATCGCCTGGAGCGCCGGCGTCACGATCATGCTGAGGATCAGCACCAGCGCCAGCGGCATGAACAGGCCGAGCAGATTGCGGCGCGCGTCCACGATGTCGCGGACGTACTTCTTGACCGGACCCTTGTCGCGCGGGAGCAGGAACTGCTCCTCACCGGCGAGCATGCGGGACCGCCGATCGTTCATATCGGCCTTGCGCTCGGCCGAGGACGCCTTGCGCTCCTCCTTGGTCCCGCGCAGCGCCTTGCGGCGGGCGCGAGCCTCCTTGGCGGTCTTGGGCGCGGGCGCCACCGGACCGCGCCGACGGCCCTCGGCTTCCCGCCGCGACGGGGTCGGCCGTCCTTTACCCAGGGTGACGGTCTTGTCCTCCACCGCGGCGACGGCATCGGTGCTGGAGCTGTCGGAGGTGGGGGTGGACTCGCCACGGCGCAGGAACTTCACGCCGACCAGGCTATTCGATGACATGTCCGCCGGAAAATCCTGGTCTGCCGGATTGTTGTGTTGCACACCTCACCAGCTATCTGTCAGCGACTGCACAACCTGGGCCGTCCGGGGAATACGTGCCGCGTAGGATGGGGAATAGTCGCCTGCCAGCGGGTGTTGGTAGCCATCGAGACGGGCCCGGGGAGTGCCTTCACGGGTTGAAAACAGGTCCCTTAGGAGAGTTCATGACTGTGCAGAACGAGACCACCACTCACGGTGTGACTCTGACCGACGCCGCCGCCTCGAAGGCCAAGGCGCTGCTGGATCAGGAAGGCCGCGACGATCTCGCCCTTCGCATCGCAGTCCAGCCCGGTGGTTGCGCGGGCCTCCGCTACCAGCTCTTCTTCGACGACCGCAGCCTCGACGGCGACCTGGTCGTGGAGTTCGGCGGCGTCAAGCTCGCGGTCGACCGCATGAGCGCCCCCTACGTCCAGGGCGCCTCGATCGACTTCGTCGACACCATCGAGAAGCAGGGTTTCACCATCGACAACCCGAATGCCACCGGCTCCTGCGCCTGCGGCGACAGCTTCAACTGACATACCGCCCGCCAGCGCGGAACGTCCGGCACCGGATGTTCCGCGCTGTTGTGTGCGCTGACTCGTACGAGATCTGGAACACCCGGTCTCGGACAGAGTAGTTTCGAACTGCGGCCATATCGGCCGCGTAATCCACCCCCGGCCCCCGCGTCTGTCATCTCCGTATCCGGTGCGCAGCCGCACGTCACCGAAGGATCCCCCGTGACCATCGCCGTGTCCGCTTCCATCGCGACCGATCACCTCATGCGTTTCCCGGGCAAGTTCTCCGATGTGCTGCTGGCCGACCAGCTGCAGCACGTGTCGCTCAGCTTCCTCGTCGACGATCTGGTCATCCGCAAGGGCGGCGTGGCCGGCAACATCAGCTACGCCATGGGCGTGCTGGGCCGCACCCCGCTGCTGGTCGGCGCCGTCGGCCAGGACTGGGGCGAGTACCGGAAGTGGTTGGAGGACAACGGCGTCGACTGCTCGGCCGTGCGCGTCTCCACCGAGGCCCACACCGCGCGCTTCGTCTGCACCACCGACGAGTCCATGGCGCAGATCGCCTCCTTCTACCCGGGCGCCATGACCGAGGCCCGCGAGATCGACATCACCCAGCTGGGCCGCGACCTCGAACTGGTGCTCGTCGGCGCCGACGACCCGGAAGCCATGCTGCGCCACACCGATCAGTGCCGCACCGCCGGAATCCGCTTCGCCGCGGACCCTTCCCAGCAGCTGGCGCTGGTGGACGGGGAGGCCATCGTGCGCCTGATCGACGGCGCGGACTACCTGTTCACCAATGAGTACGAATGGGGCATCCTGCTCCAGAAGACCGGCCTGAGCGAGGCGGAAATCGGTGAGCGCGTGGGCATTCGCGTCACCACCCTGGGCGCCAAGGGCGCCAAGATCGTCGACCGCGACGGCACCGAACTGCACGTCGACGTGGTCCCCGACATCGCCAAGGTCGACCCGACCGGCGTCGGCGACGGCTTCCGCGCGGGCTTCCTCACCGGACAGTCCGCGGGCCTGTCCCTGGAGCGTTCGGCCCAGCTCGGCTCGCTGGTCGCCGTGCTGGTGCTGGAAACCGTTGGGCCGCAGGACTGGAACCTCGACCACGACGTGGCGATGAAGCGCCTGCGCGGGGCGTACGGCGCCGAGGCCGCGGACGAGATCGAAGCCATTCTGCGCTGAGGATCAGCGAACTTTCCGGATCCGCACGCCGATAATATCGTCGGCGTGCGGATCTTCTCCGCTGACCGAGTCCGTCACCCCGCCTACCCTGACGGTCGAGGCGAACACCACGGAGTTGCGGGCGACCGACCGTCAGGCCCCGAACACCTGCTCGGCCGAACCCGCTGTCGCGGCCCTGTCGAGCCAGATATCGAGTTGCTCGATATCGGTGCATGCCCCGACACTAGCGACGATCGACTCATCCACGGTGATCCCTCGGCTCCGGAGAACCGCCAGCAATGCCTTGGCCTCCCCCTTGGCCTCGCCTTCGACCTCCCCCTCGGCTTTGCCCCGCCTGAAGTAGCGCCGGGCGAACTCACTTTTGTACTCATACGTTCCGGCGGTCATGAGGCTCTCCAAGAAGTGCCGGGCCGCTCGTGGCAAGACGGCCATTACCAGGTCAGGACCACGACGATATCGGCCCGGCACTCCGTGGGGTCGATATCCGGGCAGTCGCCGGATTCCAGTCGGGCATGGTCGAATTCGGGTAGAGGGATGTCGGTCACGAAGGGCAGTAGGTCGGCGACCAGTTGCGGGCGGTGCCGGAACAGGTCGATGAGTACTTCGTGCAGGACCGAAGGCATGCGGGGAAGTTAGCAGCAGGGACCGACAGGAAATCCGCAGGTCAATCGCCTATTTCGGGCAAATGGGCAGGATCCGGATGCAAGTGTCCGATGCGTTGGCAATACGCTGTGACGCATGGCCTCCGACCGTTTGTACTTCCGCCAGTTGCTCTCCGGCCGCGACTGGGCCGTGGGCGATCCGATCGCCACGCAGATGCGCAACTTCGCCTACCTGATCGGGGATCGGGACAGCGGTGAATGCGTGGTCGTCGACCCGGCCTACGAGGCCGGGCAGCTCGCTGACATCGCCGAGGCCGACGGCATGCGACTGACCGGGGTCCTGGCCACCCACCACCACCCCGACCATGTCGGCGGCACCATGATGGGCTTCACCCTGCGCGGGGTGAAGGAGTTGCTGGAGAAGACCGATGTGGCGGTCCACGTCAATGCCGAGGAACTACCCTGGGTCGCCAACGTCACCGGCATCGCGCCCAGCGAGCTGACCGGCCACGCACACGGCGACAAGGTCGCGGTCGGCGACTTCGAGATCGAACTCCTGCACACCCCCGGCCACACGCCGGGCAGCCAGTGCTTCCTGTTCGAGGACCGGCTGATCGCGGGCGACACCCTCTTCGTCGACGGCTGCGGCCGCACCGACTTCCCCGGCGGCGATTCCGACGCCATGTTCCGCAGCCTGCGCTACCTGGCCGACCTGAAGTCGAACCCGACGGTCTATCCCGGCCACTGGTACTCGGACGAGCCCAGCGCGTCGCTGACCCACATCAAGGAACACAACTACGTCATGCGCCCCCAGACCCTGGAGCAGTGGCACATGTTCATGCCCAGCTGACCCGATCGCCCCGCGGCATCGGTTTCAGCGGTGGGTGCTGCACCCTGACATGTCAACGCCCGCCCCAAATGCTCTCGGGGCGGGCGCCTTTCGTTCCGCGGTCAGGCCATGGTGCGCAGCCAGCCGTGACTGTCGGCGAAGGTGCCGCGCTGGATGCCGGTGAGGCTCTCGCGCAGCGCCATGGTCACCTCGCCGGGTTCGCCGGTGCCGATGGTGAATTCACCCTCGGCGGAGCGGACCGAGCCGACCGGAATGACCACGGCGGCGGTGCCGCAACCGAAAACCTCGGTGATCTCACCGGATTCGACGCCGCTCTTCCATTCCTCGACGGAGATCTTCCGCTCCTCGACCTTGTAGCCGGAGTCGGCGGCCAGGGTGATGAGCGAGTCGCGGGTGATGCCGGGGAGCAGGGAGCCGGAGAGCTCCGGGGTCACCAGACGGGCGTCGGACCCGCTGCCGAAGACGAAGAAGAGGTTGTTGGTGCCCATCTCCTCCACGTAGCGGCGCTCGCAGGCGTCCAGCCACACCACCTGGTCGCAGCCTTTCTCGGCGGCCTGCTGCTGGGCCAGCAGCGAGGCGGCGTAGTTGCCCGCCACCTTGGCCTCGCCGGTGCCACCGGGAGCCGCTCGCACGTACTCGGTGGACAGCCACACCTTGACCGGCTTCAGACCGCGCGGGAAGTACGCACCGGCGGGACCACCGAGCAGCAGGTACTTGTAGGAGGCAGCCGGCTTCACGCCCAGCCCGACCTCGGTGGAGAACATGAACGGCCGCAGGTACAGCGACTCCTCGCCGCCGGCGGCGGGCACCCAGTCCGCATCCACCTCGAGCAGCTGGCGGATCGATTCGATGAACAGCTCCTCGGGCAGCTGCGCCATCGCCATGCGCGCGGCGGAGCGGCGGAAGCGCGCGGCATTGGCATCCACCCGGAAGGTGGCGATGCTGCCGTCGGCCTGACGGTAGGCCTTCAGGCCCTCGAAGATGGCCTGGCCGTAGTGGAACACCATGGTGGCCGGGTCCATGGCCAGGGAGCCGTAGGGCTCGACGCGGCCGTTGGTCCACTGCCCGTCCAGATAATCCATCGACACCATGTGATCGGTGAAGTAGCGTCCGAACCCCGGCTCCGCGAGAATCTCCTGCCGCCGCTCCGCCGGTAGTGGCGCGGGATGCGGTACACGGGTGAACTGCGCGGCAAGTGTCATGACCGGGAGTCTAATTCGCCGCCCTCGACCGACGGGTTCGGGCTACCCCTGGCCGGGCCGTTCGGTAACCGGCCGTCCTCCATGCCCCTGGATAGGGTGGACGGCGTGTATCCGGAGCATCCGCTGTCGAAGCCGCCCAGTTCCCACCGGCCTCTGGTGATCGCACTGATCGCCGTGAGCGCACTCGGCCTGGTCGCCATCCTCGTCGTGGCAGCGATGATGCCCGTACACACCGTGACCGGTACCGCGCTGCCCGCAGACCAATACGGGCCACAGGACACCGTGACCCGCACCAAACCGCTGCCCACCACGACGACGAGCGCACCGAGATCCACCATTGCCTCACTCACGCCGGGATGGCAGACGTCCTACTCCATCTCGCGCAATGCCGTGTACGACGTACCGCAGGACTGGACGGTCCCGACACCGACCACCATCGTCGGCTTCGAGGGCGGCGGCGGGCGCGTGGTGATGAGCGGCGCGGCGGAACTCTCCCCGAAGGCGTGCGACGGCCACCATTCGAAAGCCATCGCCGGCGTGACGGGCTCGAAACTGGGCGACGTGTCCGCGGCGGCCAAGGACGTGGCCGGCAGCTGGGCCACCGTGGCCGGAGCCAACGACGACCGCCCCAACTCCACCTACACCCTGAGCGACGTCGAAACCCTCACGGTGCAGGGCAAACCCGCCGCACACGTGACGGCGACCCTCGCCAACCCGGGCCCGAACGACTGCTCGCATCCGGCCACCTCGATCGTCCACGCCGTCGCGGTCCCCGGCAACAACGGCCAGTCCGTGGTCATGGTCTTCTACGCCGACCAGGGCACGGACGGGACCGCCACCGACGACACCATCCGAACGATGTTCAACACCCTCCGCCCCGCCGGACTCGACGCCGCAGCCTGCAAACAGGACAACGACGTCGTCGGCACCTGGTGCGGCTGAGGCTGAAAGTTACTGCCCCAAGTGCAGTTCGAAGGTCATCATGCTGCGCCCCGGACCGTTGTAATCCTCGACCGGTGCGGATCTCTCGATGGGCAGGAAACCTGCTCAGGCAGTGCGGGTTTCGACGAACGGGGGGCGGATGACCTCGCAGCGCAGGCGGCGGCCGCGGACGTCGACCTCGACCTCGTCGCCGGGCTCGAGGCCCGCGGCGGTGTCGAGAAGGGCGAGGGCGATGCCGACCTTGAGCGTGGGCGAGAAAGTGCCGGAGGTGGTTTCGCCGACCTGGGCGTCACCGCGCATCACGGTCTGGCCCTGCCGGAGCACGCCCCTGTCGATCGCCTTGAGCCCCATCAGGATTCGACGGGGACCGGCCGCCTTCTCGGCATCCAGTGCCGACTTGCCCCAGAACTCGGGCTTCTTCCAGCCGACGGCCCAGCCGGTGCGGGCCTGCAGCGGCGAAATGTCCAGGGACAGTTCGTGTCCGTGCAGCGGGTAGCCCATCTCGGTGCGCAGGGTGTCGCGCGCGCCGAGTCCGGCGGGCTGGCCACCGGCGGCCTGCACCTCGCTCACCAGCGCACGGAAGACGTCCCCGGCGTCCGCCCAGCGGGGCAGCAACTCGTAGCCGTGCTCACCGGTGTAACCGGTGCGGCACACCCGGATCGGGCGGCCGTCCCATTCGGCGTCGGCATAGGCCATGTACTCCATGTCGGTCGGCAGACCGAGCTTGGCGAGGACCTCCGCCGACCGCGGACCCTGCACGGCGAAGACCGCGTACCCGCGATGCTCATCGGTGACGGTGACACCCTCCGGGGCGACCTTCTGCAGCTCCGCCACCACGGTCGCGGTATTCGCCGCATTGGGCACCAGGAAGATCTCGTCATCGCTCACGTAGTAGGCGATGAGGTCGTCGATGACCCCGCCCTCCGGCGTGCAGCACAGCGTGTACTGCGCCTTTCCCGGGCGAATCCGATTCAGGTCGTTGGTGAGTGCCGAGTTCACGAAGGCAGCGGCACCTGCCCCCTTGACCGTCGCCTTGCCGAGATGGCTGACGTCGAAAAGCCCCACAGCGGTGCGCACCGCCGTGTGCTCCCCCACGGTCCCCGCGTACGAAACCGGCATCTCCCACCCCCCGAACGGAGCGAAGGTAGCGCCCAGCTCGACATGGACGGCGTGGATGGGTCCCTGCAGCAGCTTCTCGTCGGTCACCCGAAGCAGCTTATCGGCCCGCCCGCACCCGAGTGACAGCGGAACCGAACGGGTGGCCGTCCGGCGTGGTGCCTCGATTCACATGCCGAGGCTGCGAGCGATTCCGGGCCACGCATTGTGAAAGTCGACCTGCCACGAGGTCCAGTTGTGGCCGCCCCCGGGGAGGTAATCGAACGTGGCCGGGATGTCCAGGTCTTCGATGCTGGATTGCAGCGCGCGGGTGCAGGTTTCGACGGTGGATTCCAGTGCCGTGCTGGACGCGCCGACCTGGCCGCCGCCCGCCGCGGCCGGGTTCGCACCGGTTCCGGCGGCCAGATAGAGGTCGGTACCACGGAGTTTTTCGAGGTTGGCGGGGGTGGACGGGTCATTCGCGGTCCAGGCCGGTGAGCCGTCGAGGCCCCAGATGTTCCAGGGGTTGCCGCCGCCGGAGAGAACCGTGGCCTGCAGGTAGCGGCGGCCGGGGTCGGTGCTGGTCTGGGCGCATCCGCTGAAGGAGCCGACGCTCTGGTAGAGGCCGGGGGCGGATTCGGCGAGGGCGAGGGTCGAGGTGGCCGACATCGACACTCCCGCAAGGGCATTGCGGCCGGACGCGCCGAGGGCCGAGTCCATGACGGGCGGAAGTTCCTGGGTGAGGAAGGTGGTCCACTTGTTGCGGCCGAGCATGGGATCGTCGGACTGCCAGTCCGTGTAGTAGGTGTAGCGGCCGTCGAGGACGTTCACCACATTGACGTTCTGGTCGGCCAGGAAGCCGACGACATCGGTGCGGGTTTCCCAGGAGACCTCGTTGCCGTTTCCATCGACGCCGTCTTCAGCGCCATTGAGCAGATACACCGTCGGACGTGGCGTGGAATTGTCGGCGGCGCGAATGACCGAGAGTTCGATGACACGGTTCATCGCAGCCGAATACACGAATACGGTGGATTTGCGATCGTCCCGCTGCACCGCATGGTCGATATGCGAGCCATCGACGGCAAATACCGCGCCGGAATTCAGCGGTTCCGCAGCGGACACGAGCCCCGGCATCACAGCGAAGCCCGCCGCCACCAGGGCGATTCCCGCCGCCGCCCACCGACGCCGGCCACCTGCACTCGTCATCTCCGCCTCAAACCCATTCGATCGATTCCCCTCACCCTCTCTACCGAGCCCGTCAGAACCACGCAATAACGCACTTCTCACACCCCGCCCCGACCTCCGGACAACCCGGTCCCAACACCCACACAGGCCACGAACGCGGCCTCGTCCATGACCTCGATACGCTGCCCCCGCATCCGCAACTCGGCAACCCGGCGCGCCTTCGTCGTGGTGAACGCGTCGGGATCCACACCACGAAAGCCGTCACCAATGACCAGCCGGGTCGTGCGCCGAGTGACGTTCCGAGCCGGAGTCGCACCACATGCCGCGATGGCATCCCACGCTTGCTGGCGAGTCATCGCGACGAGATCACCTGTGAATACGATGATTTCGCCATACAGCGGGTGGGACGGATCGGTGCCCGTCACGGTCGGCAGCACCAATTCCTCACGCCCGAACCAGGATCGGCGTGGAGGACGTCCGGCCGCGGTCGACACGCTCAGCCCCGCAGGCCCCGGCGTCTCTATCAGTGTGTCAGCCCCAGACTTTCGCGATTTCCGATCGGTCCGCAGGGGCCGGTCGACCACCATGCGCTCGAGCGCCGACAGTGAATCGGCTCCGGCCCGGGCAGCCAGGGCGATCACGATGTCGGCCGCCGCGGCGGCGTCGGCGGCCGCGTCGTGGTGGTTGGTGAAGTCGATGCCCAGAGCCGCCGCGACATGGGGCAGCCGGTAGCTGTCGAGACTCAGGTGGCGGCGGGCCAGGGCGAGGCTGCAGCTGTAGGACCAGGCGGGTACCCGAATTCCGCTGCGGCCGCAGGCTTCCCGTATTGCGCTGCTGTCGAATCCGACATTGTGAGCGATGACGGGCAGCTCACCGACCAGGCTCTCGGCCTCCGGCCAGCGCTGCGCGAACTCCGGCTTGTCGCCGACCATCGCCGCCGAGATCCCGTGCACGCGAATGTTGTGCCAGTTGAAGAAGTCCAGCCCCGCCGGCGGACGGCACAGCCACGTCGCGGTCTCCTCGCGCCGCCCGTCCCGCACCACGGTGACGCCAACCGCGCAGATACTGCCGCGCGCGGAATTAGCGGTCTCGACATCGATGGCGGCGAACGACAGTCCCGCCATACTCACCGCACCGCGAGCGGCAACGGCCGTGCGGCCGCGCCACCGAGGTCCTCCAGAAATGGCCGAGCGAGCCGTAGCGACTCGAACGCCGCCCACGCGTCTGCCAGATCGGCGAGCCCCCGTGCCAGCGTGAGCACCGGCCGGATGTGATCATCGGCCACATCCACCTGAAACTGCGGCAGTGAGACCTCACCGGGCGCCACGATCACCGGCCACTGCGGCCTGGTGAGCTTTCCACCACTCGCATCCTGATGCTCAACGAACCGCTGGTCAGCCGATTCGATTGCGGCCCGGACGGTTTCGACAGTCGCATCGACATCGACAATCCCGGCGGCCCCGACAATCCGACCGTTCGCACCCAGCACGGCAGCCCCAACGCCCGCCACGTCCGCCGACTGGTCACCCTCGCCCGCCGCCCCAGCCTGCTGAGCCCCATTGCCGACGGCCTCGGCGGCAGCGGCGTCATTGCCCGCCACGACGATCGGGTATCCGACCGTGAGGCTCTCGATCTCCGCCTTGCGCGATCGATCCAGCACCCACGCACCCGATAGCCGCGACTCTCCCAGCGCCGCACCGACATTCACATGCCAGATGACCAGCCGCTCCCCAGCCGCACCGAGCACCGCGAGGGTATGAAGGTCGAACGAGGCAGCCATAACGCTCCACGGTCGTGACGGACAGATACCGCGTTACGTTAGAGCATCCCCCCGACAAACTGTCGCGGACCCCACGCGAATCATCAACGGAGCCAAACAGTTCCGACCGACCAGTGTTCCACCGTACAACCCGTCAGCTCGCCCGCCCCCGTCCTACTTCCCACGGTGAATCAGCTTGCGAAGACAGCGACCCCACGATCGCTCGAAGGATCCATGTCCGACTCGCCGCCGACCGACCGCAGCACGGCCGCGCGCTGCGGCCGTGCTGCGGTGACCACCTGCTCGGGGATGGACCCGACGTGTCGAACCTCCGGTCTCGACCTGCCGTTCTGCCGACCCCGCTCGAGGTCAGACCAGTTCGGGGACGCGCAAATGCGCCAAGGCCAATTCGAATTCGCGGACGTCGACAGCCTCGACGCGCGCCTGCCGGGCGGCGTCCACGCGCAACGCGGCCGACGCGATCCGGTTGCGTTCGATCGCCTCGGCATTCTCGTAGACACTGGACGAGACGGCACGACCCGACGACCTGTTCACCATCAGGCTCGCGCTGCAGAATCCCTCGAGCTGCTGCTCCATACCGGGCAAGGTGTGGTCCCGGTAGACCTCGATGGCGTTGTCGACCCTGCTGGGATCGGTCTTCACCCAGGTGACGCGTGCACACGCGCCTTGCGGCGTCAGATGCGCGCGATGCATGGCCACGATCTCCCATTCCTCGACCATCGGACTGCCGCCGAATTTCTCTGCCGCGCGATTTCGAATCGGGATCACCTGTTCGGCGCTCGCCCGCATGGCGTCCTCGGATTCCCATGAGGTCGTCACGATGCACCGGCCGGTGTGCCGATCGACGAGCAACGAAAGCCCGATACAGCCGGGAATACCCTGCAGCTCCGGCATAGCCTCGTCCCGCACATGTGCGATCCCGGATTCGAGAGCGGAAAGTTGCGCCTGAAGCGTGGTAGACCGTGCGAACACGATCCACCTCCTTTCTGCACAGAGGCAGCGCCCGGTGGCGCCACCGGTGCCTCTCACAGTGCCCCCTCCCGATCACCAGGGCAATAGCGGGCCGGCTCCACCCGCATCGGGCAGTCCCATGACGGCCCGATCTCCGGCGTCGCGACCTTCGTCGACCATCGTCGCCGTGGCCGACGAACAGTCGCCCTTACCTCTCCCGCAGTGGACCGCACCGAAAGAGGCCGGTCATCTTTCACTTACGCGCGACGGTCGAGGACACCAGCCCGCCGATGTACTGAACGATGGGCGTCTCCTCCGAACTGCTCCTCAGCGCGACGCGGTTCCCGGTTCTCGCGTTCCAGCTCCGCAGCCGTGCGGTCCGACATCGTCAACGGTTCCTCGGCGACCGGATTCTTCTTCCGGTGCGCCGCAACCCAATTCGTCAGTGTCCCGGAGTTGATACCAAAATCTGCGCGATCGGTCCGTAGTGGTATGGGCACGGTGTGGGGCGCAACCTCCATATGTACGTGATGCCGGCCGAACTATTCGAAGAGGCCGACAGGGAACGTAGCGCCAGCTCTCCCTGTCCGGAGGGGCTCCGGGAATCATGCCGGGTCTCTCCCCCGTACACGCCTTTTCACGTCCGAGTGCCTCATCGATCGGCCGGGGACTCCGTAGAATCGAGTGATGACGTTCCTCCGGCAATCCGAGGAACTTCCCGATCTCAGCAAGATCGAGAACCGGGCATCATCGGTTGCCCAGATGCTGGTCGACCGTATCGCCGAGACTCCAGAGGCTGAGGCGTTCCGATTCCCTGATGGCGAGGGCTGGACCAGTGTGTCCTGGAAGCAGTTCGGTGACCGCGTCGACATACTCGCCGCCGGGCTGATCGCCCTGGGAATCCAGGCCGAAGAACGGGTCGCGCTGGTGTCGTCCACGCGCTACGAATGGGTGCTCGCCGACTTCGCCGTGATGTGCGCTGGCGCGGCCACCACCACCGTGTACCCCACCACCAACGCGCCCGGCGTCGCGTTCATCATCGCCAACTCGGGCAGCCGTATCGTGGTTGCCGAGGATCAGGCACAGGTCGACAAGCTGATCGAGCATCGCGCCGAGTTGCCCGACGTGCAAAGGGTGGTGATCTTCGATGGCGAGGGCGACGGAGACTGGGTGATCACCCTCGACAACCTCGAAAAGCTCGGATACGGACTGCTCGCCGAATCCCCCGACGCGATCGCCGATCGCATCCGCGGCATCCGGCCCGCGCACCTGGGCAGCATCATGTACACCTCCGGGACGACCGGCACCCCGAAGGGTGTTCGGCTGCCGCATTCCGCATGGACGTACAGCGCCGCAGCAATCGACGCGTTGAATGTCCTCAGCCCCGACGACCTGAACTTTCTGTGGCTGCCGCTGTCCCACGCTTTCGGCAAGGTGATGTTGGCGCTGTCACCGCTGATCGGCTTTCCCACGGCGGTCGATGGCCGGGTTGACAGAATCGTGGACAACCTCGCGATACTGCGCCCCACCATCATGGCGGCCGCCCCTCGCATCTTCGAAAAGGCGCATGCCCGTATCGAGGGCATGGTGGCAGAAGAAGGCGGGATCAAGAAAAAGCTCTTCGACTGGGCGCTCGGGGTTGGCCTGAAGGCCTCGCGTGCCAGGCAGTCAGGCGAGGATCCGTCGTTGCTGGTTTCCTTGCAGCACAAAGTCGCCGACAGGCTGGTGCTTTCCAAAGTCCGTGAACGCTTCGGTGGTCGGCTGAGGTTCTTCGTTTCGGCATCGGCCCCCTTGGACCGCGATGTCGCGCAGTGGTTCGACGCGATCGGCATCGTCGTTCTCGAAGGCTACGGCCTGACCGAGACCGCCGCCGCCTCGTTCATCAACCGACCGGATGCGTACCGCTTCGGAACTGTAGGCAAACCGTTCCCCGACACCGAGGTCGAGATCGCCGAGGACGGCGAGATCCTGCTCAGAAGTCCCGGTGTGATGAGTGGATATCACGACCGCCCGGATGCCACCTCCGAGGCTTTGGATGCGGACGGCTGGTTCCGCACCGGCGACATCGGCGAGATCGACGCAGAAGGATTCCTGCACATCACCGACCGCAAGAAGGACTTGTTCAAGACCTCGCAGGGCAAGTACGTCGCACCCTCCGCGATTGCCGCCATGTTCAAGGGAATATGTCCTTACGCAGCGGAATTCATCGTCTACGGAGAGACACGACCTTATTGCGTCGCATTGGTCGGCCTCGACACCCAGAGCATCACCGATTGGGCCGGCAAGCACGGTCTGGCAGACAAACCGCTCGCCGAAATCGCGCGGGACAAGAAGACCTACGACGTGATCGAGGCCTACGTCGCCCACCTCAACACCCAACTCAATCGCTGGGAACAGATCAAGAAGTTCGACATCATCGACCACGAATTGTCCGTCGAGGCCGGTGATCTCACACCGAGTATGAAGCTGCGCCGCAAGATAGTCATCGAGAACCTCGCCGACAGCATCGACGCCCTCTATGTCTGAAGTCGATCGATGACTTTCGCTTCGAGCCGGCCGTGGGCGACGAGCCGACCATCTCGTCGAAGACGACGGGTCGGCGCCGCTGCGGTGAGGCGCAGGCCCTGGACCATGGATTTGTTTCGGCTCTGGGCACGAGTTCGGCTCAGCCCCAGCGGATCTCGAGCAGGTCGTCGGCTCCGCGGTCGATATGGGTGTGGAACCGGCGGCTGATGTGGGTCAGCGTCTTACCCAGCCAATCGGCATCGGCCCGGGAAGCATGTTCGAGCCGCATGCGGCGTATCCGCATCGGCAGCATCCGGATTCCGGTCGGCTGCCCGCCGGGATCGACCGAAACCAGGTAGAGCAGCCGCAGTTCGGGACGGTAGGACCCGTACCCGGGGATGCCTTCGTAGTCGTCGATGACATCGCCGCAGCCGTAGAGAATCGGTCTGCCGTGGTAGATCTCGACGGGGCGAGGATGGTGCGATGAATGCCCGTGCACGATGTCGACGCCGGCGTCGACGAGCCGTTGCGCGAATTGGATTTCGCTCTGTCCGATCCCGTAGCCCCAGTTCGAGCCCCAATGCACGGACACGATCAGAATATCGTCGGAACGCTTGTGCGCCAACGCTTCCGCCGCGACATGGTCGGCGACAGCACGGCCCAACGGATCACCGGCCAGCCACACTCCCGGCCGATCATCCTGTGCGGCCCACGCCAGCGGCACGCCGCTGCTGGTGCTGGCGACCGAGACGATGACCACCCGCCGCCCGGCGGCCGGCTCCACCACCACCGGGCGGCAGGCCGCGGCGATGCTCGTTCCCGCCCCGGCCGTGCGAATGTTCGCCGCGGCGAGCGCGTCGAGAGTATCGCGCAGGCCACGGTCCCCGAAATCGAGAATGTGATTGTTGGCCAACGCGCAGGCATCGGGACGAAACGCTTTCAGCGTCGCGATATTGGCGGGGTTCATCCGATAATGGATGCCCTTGGCCGGCGCGAATACGCCGTCGATGGTGATCGTGGTTTCGAGGTTTATCAGCCGGACCTCGGGTGCCAGCTGGTCTAGCATCGGCCCGACATCGCCCCACGGCCAGTCGAAGCCCACCGGGTACGGTATCGGCCCGTTCGTCTTCTCGGCCAACTCGACGTAGCGGCGGGCGTCATCGACCCACGGTTCGCACAACTGCGGATCACCCGGATGCGGCTGGATCTGGTCGACGCCGCGACCGAGCATCACATCACCGCCCAGCACCACGGTGACCGGACTCTGTTGCGGTGGACTGCTCGTCTGCGTCATCGTTTCGGCCCCAGAACAAGACCTGCCCGAGAGTGCTTTACCTGTTCGTGACGACGGGGTGTCCCGATCGGCCTCAGCGTCCCGGATCGCTCGATTCACCACTTCAGGCAGGACACCGGGTTTCCCGGCATCATCAATGATTCACGGCCCCAACCGGATTCGGTCGGGCCGAAGGTCCCCGATCCAGCGACCGAATGTCATCCGACCGTTCACGACCGACTCGAAAGCGACTGGCCGCAGTGATTCTCTTCCGCTGAGACGGCGGCGTGAGCAGTCCGCAATGGCCGTCGTAGCGGTGGTACAGCACGCAACCGCGGTTGCGATCCCGGTCGCGGAAGAACACGAACGGTCACCCGGTCAGTTCCAAACGCACGATCGCGCCCTCCACGGTCGGCACCCGCGCGGGTGCCGGTGACGACCGTGACCGGCACCCGCGCGACCAACACGGTCCGAACAGCACGTCGAAGGGATACCGTTCCGATGACCTTCGCTTCTGGGCGGGATAGGGGCAGAAGCGCAGAATCTATATATCGCACGAATTGATTCGCCGAGGCAAAGGTTCGGACGGCAATGTGGTCAACCGACAAGATGAGATTCCCCCAATGGCGCGGGAACGCCGCAGAATGATCCCCACCGACGAGCCGTGTTGATTGCACCCTCATAGCCACCTGAATACCGCAGACCTATCGGTCCGCATGAGTGGAAGGCATCGTTATGAAGGTCCGAAGTGATTCATTCGAGGACAATGCGCGCATTCCGGGCGCGTTCGCCTACGGCGTACCGGATGCCGTGCACCATGTCCGGGCGGGTGCCAATAGCAACCCGCATCTGGCGTGGGACGAGGTGCCGGCGGGAACACGATCGTTCGCGGTCGTGTGCTGCGACATCGACGTACCCCACACCGTCTCGGACGTGAACATCGAGGGGCGAACGGTGCCGAAGGAATTGCCCCGCAACGACTTCTACCATTTGGTGCTTTTCGATATCCCGGCCGGCGTGCGGCAGATCGCCGCAGGCAGCCTCCAGACCGCACACGGCAGGCCAGGCCCGGCTGCACCCCAGAACGCGCGGTACGGCCTCAACGACTTCAGCAGTGCGGGAAACGATCATTACGGCTACGACGGCCCCTGCCCGCCCTGGAACGACCAGCGCATCCATCACTACGTGTTCACCGTCAGCGCCCTGGATGTCGAACAGCTGCCGCTCCAACGGGCAGTGACCGGAAAACGGCTGCGCCAAGCGATGACCGGCCACATCCTGGGGCAAGCCGAGCTCGTCGGCACCTACACACTCAACTCCGGCCTGAACTCGAACTGAGGCGCCCGACCGCATGGCACGCCGGGGCGACCGCCGGTTCCAGGGGCGGCCGGGAGGAGCGCGCCGTGGATGGCTACCGGCTGAGTTTTCGGGGGCAGATCGGCTCCGCGCCGCTGGTCACGCGTGGCCGCGGGTAACGGCCGAACTTGTAGCTCGACGGCATGCCTGCACGAATCCAGACGCTGACCCAAGGCGCAGGCGACGCTCTGCCGACCTCCGTCCGGATGGACCGCCAGATCACAGCCCCGAACCTTGTCGGCGAAGCTGCTCGGTTCCGAGCTCGGTTTTCCGGCGTTGCGATGGCTGATCAGGGCAGTTGAATCTTGTGCTCGTGGTTCGCGACGGCTTGCTGAAGCCGGACCCGCGACAGTGTATGCGGCCCGCATTCGCAGGAAGCGGGCAACGCGTCATCGACAAAGCCATCACCGGCAAGCAGATCCGCGTACCGGGTGCCATGCCCGTGAGCGCTGTGCGCAGCATCGACGAAATCCCGCGACCCATGCGCGTGCGGCCCGGTCGCCGACTGATACACCGCGCCGGCCGGCGTATCGAACACCGCCGCCACGTGGTGGCCACAACCGCACCGTACCTGCGTCAACGTATGCCCCGCCCGGTCCGTCAGTGAGTCCAGCGTTTGCTGGGCCAGCCGGCGTCGTTCCGGTGCGGACAGATTCGAAACGTTTGTCATCAATCCACGATCACTCCTCACAGGTCTCAGCGGCAAGGCCCAAATGCTCGAGAGAAAGGACGATCGGCCCGCCTTTCCCATGTGACGTCGCTTGCTCCGAACCACGTCTGCTCGAGAGCCCCTTCATCGAAGAGATCAACTGGGCCCTGGCCCGCCAGTTCGGCTACGGCAAAGACTCGAAGTAGGCCATCCACACCGATGTCTTTCGGTCGCAGCTGGTCAGCCCGCCGCCTCCCACTGCCCACCGTCCCCGATGAACCGGGCCTTCATCGCCGAGGATGAGGAGCACGCAAAGTACATCAAGGTCGGCGGTAGCTACGTTTCGTACATACAAAGTCAGCTAAGCGCAGAGTTGGTCGACCTTACTCGAAGGAGACCGCGTGAGCTGGCCACCACACCGGAGCGAAGAGCGGGTCTGGGACCCTGGTCAGCGTCACAGCTCGCGGGCGGATCGGGCGCTTGATCGGACCACGGTCGCGATTCCGCCCAGAATAGGCGAGCTCAACTACCGCAACCGATGTGCTCGCGGAGCTGGACGCGCTGAGCGCGGCCATCGGCCGACGCACAATCGAGAACCTGTGAATCACTTGGTGTAGTGGTCAAGGCCCGTCATCAACAACGCGGATGGGATATACCGCGGCGCGCAGACGAACCCGTGCCTACGACAGAGCGATCGCATCCTCGACGATCCGGCGCGGGACCTCGAAACGGACCCGCACGCGTTTGGGGTCGGCGGTAGAGGCGCTGATCGCGGCGATGTATTCGTTGTTCTTCGCCATGGCCGCGCGAGCCTCGGCGACGATTCGGGGCCGAACGCGCTCGAGCTGTTCGGGGTGGTAGCCGGACAGGACGACCCCCCAGCTTTCCAGCAGCGCCCGGTTGATCGGGGAGCGCCGATCGTTCCCGGCGGGCCAGCGCCGGAAGGAGTAGTCGCCGAATATGATTCGCGCGTTGATCATGCCGCGTTCGAAGGCGGCGAACCAGGATTCGAGGTGCGCGTCGGAGACCTGTCCAACATCGTCGATGAGTTCGGTGGTGGCGTCGAGCAGGTTCTCCAACGACCCGTAGGAGTCGTACTCCTGCAGATCCGGAAGGGTGTAGAAGGCCAGGAAACGCAGGACGGCCTCACGGTCGTTCATCCGGACGTGATTGCGCAGCACACCGCCGGTCGCCGCGTGGAAGACCTCGGTGGAGGCACACCGCTTGAGCAGATTCCGGCTGCGCGCGCTGCTCATGCAGTGCCGAATCTCCATGGCGTTCAACGGCTCTCCACCCGTGTTGATGCGCTTGAAGATGTCGTACTTGACGCGGTTGGGCGTGGACGGCTCGATCACGTGCACCACGATCTGCGCGTTGTGAAGGCGGCGGCGCAGCGGCGGATCCAGTTCCGCGAAGGTCTTCTCGCGCTCGCCCTCGAGGTATTCGAGCTCGTCGAGCGCGAAACCGCCCTTCACGAACTCGTGCACGGTGGACAACCGCTGCAGGCCGTCCACCACGCGGAACATCCCGCCGCGGTCCTCGGCGAAATAGAAGGCGGGCAGGGGAATCTGCAGCAGCAGGCTCTCGATGAGCCGAGATTTCTGGCGGCCCTTCCACACTCGGTTGCGTTGAAAATCGGGAGCCAATTCGAGATCGCTGTCGTCGATCATGTCGAGGACGTTGCGCAGGGAGAACGTGCGGGTGGAGATCCGGATCTGCTCGGGATCCCACGGCGCCGCCCGACGGTCCTCGAACGGGTCGTCGTTCCGCTCGATTTCGACGCCGGTCGGCTCACCGTAGAAGACTTCCTCCACCACGGCTGGGGCCTGATCACGCAGGGTCACGGTGGTGTCGGCCGGGGATGTCGCGATTGCCGGTGCGCTGGGGTAGAAGACTTCCTCCACCACGGCTGGAGCCTGATCACGCAGGGTCACGGTGGTGTCGGCCGGGGATGTCGCGATTGCCGGTGCGCTGGAACGGAAGTAGTGGTCGAAGACGCTGGCGGTGCGGGCGTCCAGCTCGGCCGCAGCGAGCCCGGCGAATGCGGCGACGTCACCCATCGCGGGCAACCACCTGTCCTCCATCACCGCCCCCAGACGGTGCGCGAATTGCTGGCGTCGCTCGGCCTCGTCGAGGAACGGCGGCAGGAAGCAGCCGAAGATCAGCCGCAGCGAGGGGCCACCCAGACCGAGGAAATACAACCAGTAGGGAAACTCGTCGTCGAGCAGTCGAACGAACTGACGGACCGGTTCCATCTCGAACAGTTCGGTCGGGATGTGCTCGTAGCCTTCGATGACCAGTTCGACTGCGCCCATGAAGATTCGGGCGCGTTCCGGCGAAACGAAGCACGAGTTGAGGGCCTCGAGGGCAGGCCCCAGGTCCCCGTTTTCGATATCTTCGCGCGGTATCACGACAACCAGCTGATCGGGAGAGAACACCAAGCTTCCTTCTGGTTCGAGCGGTCCGCCGAACACCCTACCGAGGCGGCCGGGCGTAGGGATGCTTCCGACTACCGCTGACCGGAAAACACCAGCTCGGGTGTCTTCTCGCTGAATCGGTCACTGTATCGGTCGATTTCACCGACGCTAGTATTCGCGTGGTTGTCCGGCCATGGAGAAGGTGAACATGGTCGCGGAGATCACGGTGAGGCACGCCGCCGGGCAGAACAACAAGCTCATCAGGCAAATCCATCTGCTGGTTGTCGCCCGGATCGATGCTCGCCGCAGCGGGTGGTCTCGCACTCGGAACGATGATCTTCGCTCTCGAGAGCCTGGTTCGAGGACGGGTGGGGGTCCGAAAACGGTATGACACACCACCTCGCGGTCTGATGGTTCACAGCTCACCCACCGCTCGCGATCAGGCCGGAACCTTATGGGCAGCAACGGAACACAACACGGTGGCACCAAAGCAGCTGCCGCCGTGATCACTACCGCAGCTGTGCGGCGGAATCTCATCGCCAACTACGAAACACCCGTCGCCGCCACCCGATCGACCTCGGCGGCGGCCCTCTCACGAGACAAGGCCATATGAGGGAGCCTCCACACTTCGAGGGATTGGCACTCGGCCAGGCCGGAGAGAGGCCTAGGCGGTCGCTTCCTGGTAACGTTCGGGCTCGATTGATCTCGCTCATGCGTGAAAAACGTTGCGGGTGAACTCAATATGACGAGGGGGCGGCATGGAGGTGTCGGCACAGGAGTTGCGGGGCGTGGCGACGACGATCGACGGGTTCGCAGACGCGGTGGCGAAGCTGCCCACTTTCGCCGGTCCGTTTGCTCCTTCAGGGCTCCTGGGTACCTTGGGCTCGGATCTGGCGGGATCGGCTACCGCGTCCCAGCTCGATAGGATCGAGGCGGTGCGGTCCAAGGCAATGGGCGTGGTGAAGGGCCGCTATCAAGAATTCGCCGGGCTGCTGCGCACATCTGCCGACGCTTATCACGGCACCGACGAGGATGCCGCAGCCCGGTTCGCGGCTCTTGGAGATCTCAACAGCGGGACGCGCTGAGCATGGCCACGCCCAGCAAATCTACGGTGATGGGCTGGATCGTCGACCTCGGGAATCTGGCGCCGACGATCGAGTCGATCGCGAAGGGCGTCAGAGACAACGCCTCGTCGATGCACAAAACCATCGATGGCATGAACTGGTCCGGGAAAGGGCGTGACGGCGCTGACGGGCGGGTCGATCGCGAACGCCAGCAGATGGGCGTGGTCGCGGACGCCTTCGACGATCTTGCGACGGCGTGTCGCAACGGTCAGTCGACGTTGGAGCCGATGGTCGCCTCGGCCCGTCAAACGGTGACCCACCTGAATGATGATTTCTACAAGGTCTCTGAGGATTGGTACGTCGAGGACACATACAACTACGCGGAAGCCCTGCTCCTGGCCGGAAGCGAGCAAGTGAAGGACCAGATCAACCAGTTGCAGATCGACCGGAAGAACGAGGCCGCGAATCAGACGGTCGGCCTGCAACGGCTGGCGGCCGATATCGGGGCGGCCGATGACGCCATCGCCACGGCGCTGAGCACGGCACTGGCCTCGATCGAGCAGCTGACTCCGGCCTCGGCAGGGCTGAATCCCGTAGTCGCACAGCAGGATCTGGACGCGTGGAAGAACGGGAAGGCGACCCCTGATCAGCTCGAGCGGCTGCAGCTGGCGACCCAGCTGACTCCGGACCAGCTCCAGGATCTACTCAACGGCAAGGATGTGGATCTGCCGCAGGAGCGATTCGACTACCTGCGCACCCTGATGCGAGGAATGGACGGGATGAGCGTCTCCGACATCTCGCAACTCGGTGACAAACTACCGGTGGACAAGCAGGGAACGCTCAAAACGGGCTTGGTCGACGCGATGCAGCTGATGTCGAACCCGCAGATCAAGACTGTCGGCGACGATAAGGTCGAGGACCAGGGCGGGATGATTCAGTTGCCCACCCAGGTGCAAACACTGCTGAAGGAGAACCCGGTCCGGCGCAGCGAAAAAGCCCCGGCCAGTGAGTTCGCCGGCAACTTCATCGACATCCCTCACGAAGGCGACTTCAACACGTTCGTCGATCTGCTGGGCAAAGGGAATCCGGGATTGGCCCAGGGCAGCGACCTCGACCGCGGACTGCTCAAACAAGGCGCGGAGATCGGCGCAGCGACTGCGACCAACCTCGTGCTGGAGCCGAAACCGCACGGTGCGACCGACCTCGCCGACCGCATGCTGAATCAGGCCGGCGGTGACCGGCTAGCCGTCCACGACCTGCTGTACGGCACCAATATGCAGTGCACGGTCACCGACGGCGGACATTACGACGCACCCTCGCATGTGGCCGACCTGCTCGGTCGGGACTGGCACGGTCACGAGGACGGCGTCAGCAAGGTCGTCGAGACCGCCGGCCGATACGCCACTTCGGCTGATCCCACCCTGAATCAGCAATCAGGCGAGGCATCCTGGGCGCTGGCGAACTATGCGAGCACCCACGCCCACGACCTGCTCCACCTCGATGGCGGCGATCAGTCCATCGGGATGGTGGACCCGAAGATGACCAAGGCGCTCGGCCAAACCCTGGCGTCGTATATTCCTGACATGGTCGGCACTACCGAGGGCGCCTTCGGCACGCACGGCTTCGGTGCGATCGATCAGGCGAATGTGAAGAACATCTTCGCTGTCATCGATTCCAACAAGGACGCCGCCGTCGACTTCAACCGCGCCGCATACGTGTCGATCGCGCAGATGAACCAGGCCTTCGGGGCGCACGGCGGCACCGACTACGCGCTCGGCGAATGGGCCGGAAGAATCGATGCCGCCGCCCAGTCTGGCATGCAGCTCGAACTCGACGGCCGGAAAATGGATCAGGCCACCCAACTCAAATACGAGCAGACGATCCTCGATTCGATGAAGGACGTCGCCGCCTTCGGAGGCAAGCACATCCCCCGGCTCGGCATACCCGCACTCGGCGGATCGAATAGCCTGCCAATGGGATTCAGTATCAGCGACTTCACCGAGCTGGGTGTCAAGGTCGCGGCTCCGGAGGTGAAGAACTGGCTGTTCGGGGCCGTGCCCGAGCTCAAGCCGAACGCCGAACTGGACGGGTACGGCAGTCAGTCGAAACAGTTTTACAACATTCTTCAAGGCATGACACTGACCTCCGACCACCCCGACTACTCGAAAGACCCGAACATAGGCCGATACTTCGACAGCAACGGCAATTTGATGTCGTTCGACGACATCAAACGTCTCGACGGCAAGAACGGAGAAAATAGTCTCCCCGTGTTCAAAGGGAACATGAAGAATTTTCTCCCAGGACTCGTCGCATACGACGACGGCTGGACGGCAGCTCACAATAAATCGGAGTGGCATCCACGATGACAGCGTCGCGATTCAAGAGTGCATGGAGGCTGGTAAGCGCGGCCTTGGGGCTCACAGCACTGCTGACTGCCTGCACGAACAGCGCACCGGCATATCAGATTCCCGACGAGCTGGAGTTCAGCTTCCGGTGGTCCGCCGAGCCCGGGATCGGGCTGACGTCCGATGCTGCGATCATCGCTCGGGCATATATGGAATCGGCGTTCATCTCGTACCGGACCGACCGACACGGTTGGCCGATGGCGATGCCGAGCAAGTACTCCTATCCCGGTTACGCTGCAGCTTCGCCAGAAACAGGTGACCACTATATCCGCGGCGACGGTCTATCAATGGCGTACCTCGAGCCCCCCAGCACTCGAACCGTGGGAACCTTTTACGCGCAGTTGCTGGAGTTGAAGACTGACGACTCCACACAGCCCGGGGTGCCGCAAACTACACCGCCCACATGGAATGCCACGATGTGCGTCTGGGTCGACGGACTGGACTTGAAATCGTCTCCAGCCGACAAGGATCCGTTTAATGGTCAGTATCACCCATTCGTGAATGTCAGCGGCGCCGGGACCCTTCCAGACGGTGGCCGGACGGTTCGACTCACCATGCAGCAACCGCCAAGCGGCCAGCCGACACGCCTCTCCGCAGGTGAGGGTCCGGCACGGTATCCGACCACCGACGTGTTCGGCGACTGGAAAATCACCGAAGCGAAGATGACAGACCCGGGAACGAATTCCCCTGGCGAGCAGAACCTCTGTGCCGATCGCCCCGACAACCCCGTTCCCGCCGCATTGCGAGGCCGGGACTCCCGTACGGAATCCGACGTACCCGCACCCACGCTCGACCCGTATCCGGGCTGGCCGGGGAGCAAGCAGTAGTCCATCAGCAAGTCACTCGTTCGGAGCGTGCAGTGAGCTGGTTGAACCTACCCGAGGAGATCAGAGCCGCCCTCACGAAACCCCCTGGGGTATCAAGTAACTCGCCGAATACGACGGATACCAACGACTTAGAGGACGACGAAGGCCAGAACGTGGCCGCGGCGCCGAAATTCACCAACGCCATCAGCTATGAGGACTGGAAGCGCGACCGCGAGTGGACAATCCTGGCGCCGCCGTGGTGATGACAGCCCGTACTACCCACCGCGGAAGAAGCGCAAGGTCCGGCCCTGGGTGCTCGGCGGCTTTTCCGCGGTCGTTCTGCTGTTCTTCGGCGGCTGCGCAATCCCAATACGGTTCCCGGAAGCTCAAGTTCCACCGGTTGCCACCATCGAAACCGGCTGGCGCACACTCGAATCTCGTCCGTTCCGACTGGTGCACGCCGACGTACACCGCAAGAACATGATCATCCGCGATGGGCAAGAGGTCGTGTTCCTCGACTGGGAGCTGGCCCTGTACGGCGACCCGGTATACGACGTGGCCCCGCACCTGCACAAGATGGGCTACCAGCCGGACGAGTACGCGACATTCCTACGACTGTGGGCGACCGCCGAGCCCGAGGAGTAATTGTCAAAACCTGTGTATCGGTATGTTTTAGGCGACCTCCGTTCGGGTGGAATCGGCCGACCCGGCTGATGGTGGCGGGGTGATGTCGC